>JAJDDL010000264.1 GCA_029260335.1 Phycisphaerales bacterium
AGCTCGCCGTCCATGCCAAGGTTGTGGCGCTCGAGGATGCCAAGAAGATCAACGGCTTGCGTGCTGTCTTCGGCGAGGTGTATCCCGACCCGGTTCGCGTGGTCTCAGTCGGCGCAGACATCGACGAGATGATCGCATCGCCCGACAAGGACGACTGGCGCCAGTTCAGCGTCGAGTTCTGCGGCGGCACCCATGTGGGCAACACGAGTGAAGCCGGGGAGTTCGCGATCGTCGCCGAGACCGGTGTTGCCAAGGGCATCCGGCGCGTGGAGGCGCTCACCGGTATTCCGGCAAGAGCAGCACGAGCCGCGGCGGAGTCGTTGCGCGAGCGGCTTGATGAATCGAGCAAGCTCGACGATGCGGCGCTGAAAGCAACGCTGGGCGAACTCTCGAATCAGATCGACAGCATGACGATCTCGGTTGCAGACAAGGACCAGTTGCGAGCGATGCATGCCAAGCTCTTTGAACGCGTGAAAGCCGCCGACAAACTCGCGGCCAAGGCGATGGCGGGTGCGGCGATCGAGCAAGCGAAAATGATCGGTGCGCAGGCGAAAGCCGCCGGTGCGCGGACGATCGTCGAGGTTCTTGAGCTCGGCAGCGATCGCCAGGCGATGCAACAGGCGATGCAGACGATTCGCGATGCATGTCCGGAGTCGGGCGTCATGATCCTGAGCC
The DNA here is from genome assembly GCA_029260335.1 of Phycisphaerales bacterium. Taxonomy (GTDB): domain Bacteria; phylum Planctomycetota; class Phycisphaerae; order Phycisphaerales; family UBA1924; genus S146-42. Next base: position 676 of record JAJDDL010000264.1, read on the forward strand.
CGGATCCGGATGCGGGCTCGGTCGCGATCGCGGCGGGCGTTGCCAAAGGGCTGATCGACGCCGGCTTGAAAGCCGGCGATTGGGTGCGGGCCGCGGCAGAGGCGTGCGGAGGCAAGGGCGGCGGCAAGCCCGATCAGGCCCAGGGCGGCGGCAAGGACGCGGACAAGATTTACGAAGCCGCCGAGGCTGCTCGGGCGTTTGCGGCGTCGAAGATCGACTGAGATACTCGCCAGGAAGCTGGGGCGGAGGATCGGATGGCCTCGGAAGCAGAAAAACGACGCGCGGCGATGGCCCAGCTGGGCAAGGCCTGGGGCATCGCCCTGGAGTTCATCGTCAGCATCTTGGTGTTCACCGCGATCGGCTGGGTCCTGGATTGGTGGCTCGGCACCGAGCCCTGGTTCATTCTGGCGGGCATGGGCTTCGGATTCATTGGCGGGGTCTACCGGCTGCTTCGCGCGGCTCAGAGCCTGGGGCTCTCCAGCAAACAGCAGAATGACTCATCGGGAGAGGGGTCCTAAGGGCGATTCCGGCGGGGGGAGACAGGCTCCTGTCAGACAGGAAAAATCGAGTCGGCTTTCGGCTCGCCGGGGGCCGGGGGAGCCGCTATCCTTTGCCCCCATTCGAGCGGGCGAGGAGCCCGTCAGACACCTGTCAGAAGCGATCATGGACGGAAAAGACGCCCATCAGCCCGTGATTTCTCTCGCTCGAATCGAGCTGGTGATATCGCTTGCGCTGGGAGGCATCTTTGGCGGCGCGGTCGCGGCTCTGGTGACCTTGCTTCTGACTCGTGACGGCGTCGCCGCGGGAGTCAGCGGGCTGGTCGTCGGCGGGGCGACATTTGCGACACTCTGGCCTATGGCGTTCCTGCGCGGCCAGCGCTCGAGCGTGGTCGCCGCGGGGGTTTTGGGAATGTCTGCCGGCAGGGTGCTGGCGGTCCTTGGACTCGGGCTTGGGGTCGACCTTGCGATGGAGTTGCCGCGCCAGGGATACTGGCTCGGGGTGCTCGGCGGGGCGATTGTCGTGCTGACGATCGAGACCGCAGCACTACTGATTGTGATTCGCTTGCAACGGAGTTCTTTGCATGCTTGAACTGTTGTCGCTCGATCGCTTGATGATGTTCGGAGCCTCGGGGGCGCCGGACCCGGTCGCGCACGTCGTGAATCACAAACTGTTCGATGTCAACGGTCTGTGGATCTGGTCGGGCAACGTCGGCAATCTGATCCTCAGCGGGATCATTCTGATTGTGGGATTCAAGTGGATCGCCGGGAAGATCGACACCGGACCCGAGAGCGCCGGACACGAGCGCTACGTGACGCGTGGTGCGATCCCCCACATGGTCGAGGTGATCTGCGTTTATCTTCGCGAGGAGATGTGCAGGCCTTTGCTGCACGACCGCACGGATCGGATGATGCCGTTCCTGTGGACGCTGTTCTACTTCATCCTGATTAACAACCTGCTGGGTCTGATCCCGTTGGTCGATATTCAGCATCTCCCGGAACTGCTGACCGGCGGTGAGCCCCATTGGGCGGCCGTTGGCGGGACCGCCACACAGAACCTGTTTGTGACGGGGTCGCTCGCGCTAGTGTGCGGATTGGTTATCAATGTTGCCGCCATCAGGCGACTGGGTATAGGCGGCTACCTGCACCATCAGACCGGCGGTGCACCGTGGTATGTCTGGCCGATCGTGTTTCCGATCGAGCTGGCGGGCAACCTGTTGATCAAGCCGGTGGCGTTGGCGATTCGTTTGTTTGCTAACATGACCGCCGGGCACATCTTGCTTGCGGTGCTCTTCAGCTTTGTGGGCGGGGCGCTGTCCAAGGGCCTGGTGATTGGCGCTTCGGTGACCCTGATTTCAGTTGCTGGTGCCACGGCAATCTTCTTCCTGGAAATCTTCGTCGCGTTCCTCCAGGCGTTCATCTTCATGTTCCTGACGACGGTCTTTGTCAGCCTGCTGGACCACCACGAGGAGCACGGGCATGAGGATCACGGCGATGAGGTGCCAGCGGGCGCGGTGCCCGCGCATTAGCAAGTTTGCGGGCGAGCGAGCCCGAGGATGACAGAAATGGGACGCCGGCGAGTGTGCGGCGTGAGAGCTTGAGAACGAATCCACCTTTCTTACAGAGGATGTAAACAGAGATGAAGAGCACGATGATGACGGTTCTGATCGCGTTTGGGGTTCTTGCGTTGTTCGGCGCGAACCCGGCCTTGGCCCAGGAGACGGCCGCCCCGGGCAAGGAGTTCGTGGGCAAGGGCTTGGCTGCGATCGGCGCGGGCCTGGCATTGCTCGGCGGCGGCATCGGCATCGGCTTGATCGGCAAGGGCGCCGTCGAGTCGGTCGCTCGTCAGCCGGAAGCCTCGGGCAACATCCTGGTGTACATGGTGCTGACTG
>JAJDDL010000265.1 GCA_029260335.1 Phycisphaerales bacterium
GATTCATCCCGACGAATGGGGTAGTAGTGAGAACTGGCACGCGGGCGAGCCGATCGTGTTCCACCGCTCGCCGTTGCGGGTTGACGTGCAGGTTTCGGGCGGCGATGAGCCGTATTCCTTGACACTGTTCGTTGTGCATCACAAGTCGGGCGAGCCCGGGGCGTACTGGCGTGAAGCCGAGGCGAAGGGGCTTTTGGAGTTGCTCGCCGAGGCCGACGACCTAACCGACAAGACAAACATCGCGATTCTGGGCGACTTCAATGCGACGACGAGCCAGGCGAGCGTGAAGAGCTACCTCGATGCCGGTTTTGTGGATCCGTTTGCAGGTCAGACGGGCAAGAGCGTCACGACGCACTCTTCGGGGCGTCGGATCGACCTGGTTTTGGTGAATGATGCGCTCAGATCTGAGGTGGTCGAGTCGAGCGGCTTCGTGCTGGGCACGATTCAGCGGCTTGCGGATATGTCCTGGAAGGAGCCCGCTCCTCCGGGCTATGCGTCGGACCATTACCCTGTGGTGCTGGATCTGACGCCTTCGGACCGCTGAGCGGGTTCGATTCGCGTTTGGGGCCCTGGTCGCAGGTGCGATGCCAGGTCGGTAAGATGTTGATCACGCAGGAGGCTTCTATGGGCTCGGCCAAGCCCTGGCAAATCATTCTTATCATCTTGGCGATACTCGCACTCGCGGGCGGATTGTTTGTCTCGTGTCGGGGTGGGGTGAACCTGTCAGACGGCCTGCTGATGGTCGATGTCGAGACGGGCGATCGGTTCAGATTCGATACGAGCGGCAAGAAGGGCACATATGTGCCGGGCTTGAATCCCGATACGCAAAGGCGGACGCTTCTGCCGATCGTGAATCGAGACGGCGTGTGGTTTCTTGATGACCATTTCCGCTCTCGGCTGGAGTCGATTGAGGGTGAGCACGCCGCGGTCGATCAATCGACGTACGAGGTGCGCATTTCCGAGGCTTCGATTCGTTCAGGAAAGTGAATCACGCAAGACGGAGGCAGTCATGGCGAAGACAGCGAAGACCAAAGCCGTTGGATTCACACTTATTGAGTTACTGGTCGTTATCGCGATCATCGCATTGCTGATCGGCATTCTGTTGCCTTCTCTCGGTTCGGCCCGAGAGACCGCGCGGAGCGTCGTGTGCCAAGGCTCGCGCCTTCGCACGCTCGCGAACGCGCAAGCGCAGTACATTCTGGACAACGAAGACTGGTATGCCGGGCCGAACACGACTGGGTTTTACGATCAGTTGTACTACAGGATTGAGTTGCTCGGCGAGGACAAGCTCGTTCGCAACCTCCCCACGACGCTCGTGGATTGGATCAGCCCGATTCTCGGTGATTCCATGAACATGCCCGACAATCGCGCTAAGCGAACGGGGTACATCTTCAATACCTTCGGCGACCCATCATCGGTCATCTACAACGACACCATCTTTGCAGGCGGCAATCCGCCTGACCTGGACGACTTCATTAATCTGTTGGAAGAGGACGGGATCCGTCAGATAAGTTATCTCTCGCCAGCCACGATGCACTACTACCCCGATGCGGAACAGGCCGCCCGCCGGGCCCGCATGGTTCGCACGATTCGCGGCCGGGAGATCCGCCGGAATCCGCCATACTCCTGGGCGTTCCCAACGGAGTTCCGGGCGCCCGACCGGTTTATCCCTCGAATTGATGCGGTTGCGATTCAACCGTCTTCCAAGGTCATCGTAAGCGATGCCACGCGGTTCTACGCGGCGGAGCTTGGCATTCTCGACTTCGATGTGAATCCTGTCCCCGGCATCTATGGCTCGTTTACGAGTTCGAGCCCCGCGTACCACGAATCCACGTCGTTCGGCCGAGACTTCGCGTCTCGCAGGGGTGGTTCGCCCGGTGATGACACGAATCTGCGCCTGACATTTCGGCATCCGGGATCTGCGATTAACGTGGCGCGCTTTGACGGCTCGACGGCAGTCATCCGTGACTCCGAAGCGTGGACTGATCCGGCGCCTTGGTGGCCTTCGGGAAGCGTGTTCACGGGTAACGGCGACCCGACGCCTGAGATTCGTGACAACTTCCAGGTAGGCGACAAACTCCCATAGATCAGCCTTTTCCGTGCCGGATACCTATCCGTCACCAAACACAGAGCCCTGGCTTGGCCGTTCTGGAATGGCCTTTCTGGCCGTCCGGTAAAAATGGGGTATGTAGTGGCTCTGGGCTGATTCAGACCCCTCTCCGCTCCCGCAATCTTCACGATTCAACCCTTTGAAGCCCCTTGCCAAGCACCCCAAATCTGCTAGGCTTTCACGTTCTGGGAGGAGCGAGACAAGACACTTTCTCCCCCCATCGTGTGGCCTTTTTTGGGTGTCGTCGCGTCCGCGGCGGCGCTGAACGTTTTACGCGTGCGCTTGTGCGCATGTACTGACAGGGGAGATATGAGATGAGAAAGACCATTGTCACCGCGGCGGTCGCCGGGCTTGCAGCTTCTGCGCTGGCCGACGACATCGCAGTCCAGAACTTCAATGTGCTCGATGACACGGGCACGCAGACGTTCGACTCGCTGCCTGCGGGCAGCCAGCTCACCAACTTCGGCAGCGCCAACGTTGGCGGCCCGGGCATGGACTTTGCGACCTTCTGGGGTGCAGACACCCGTGGCATCGGCACCGGGCCGGTCGAGATCGGCAACGACACGAGCGACTTCATCGGCGCGAACTCGTTCTCCGGAAGCAACAGCCCCGACGTGGGCCCCGGCGGCACCGCCGTTGGCACGGGCGTTGAGCAGAACTTCGAGTTCAACGATGGCGACGGTCGCCTGGATCTGGTCTTCGAGCCGGTCGATACCGATGGCTTTACCGACCGCGCCCTGAGCTTCAACTACTGGATCAACGACACGAGTTGGGAAACCGACGACTTCTTCTCCGCTTCGATCAGCGACGGCGTCAACAACGTCACCCTGTTCGTCTGGGGAGACACGGATCTGGATGCCAACGTCTCGGCCGACGACGGCACGGACAACTGGGGCCTGCACAGCTTCGATCTCGAGGATCTGATCAGCAACGGACGCCTCGCGGCCGACGGCTTGATCCTGACCATCTCGGTCGACAACAGCTCCAGCAGCGAGAACATGTTCGTCGACAACGTCGCGTTCACGGGCATTCCGGCTCCGAGCAGCGTCGCGTTGCTCGGCTTGGGCGGTTTGGTTGCCGCTCGCCGTCGTCGCTGAACATCTGAATAAGCGTTGCTCCTATGGGGCGTCGCCGTGAGGCGGCGCTCCTTTTTTCATGCGCCGGTCTTGATTGGAAGTCCCAGATCTGAGAGTTGAGATTTGAGATCTCAAATCGGATATTTCAGACGCCGGACCTGCTGCCGAATCTCGGGATTCTTAAACTCCTATCCTCAAGGCTCACCCCGGAGAAGAACATGCCCCTCAACAAGGCCCTTGGTTGGCTCGAAGATCACGAGCAGCACTCGATCGACCGGACTATCGAGTGGCTGCGGATTCCGAGCATCAGCACCGACCCGGCGTACAAGGCCGAGGTGCGCAAGGCCGCCGAATGGGCCGCGGCCCACCTGAGCGAGTCTGGCCTCGATGCCTCGCTTATGGAGACGGGCGATCCCGAGGGTGCGGGGCACCCGATCGTGATCGCGACGACGCCCAACGCCAACGACGCGAGTGCCGGGCCGCACGTGCTTTTCTATGGCCACTACGACGTGCAGCCGACCGACCCGGACAACCTGTGGGACTCCCCGGCATTCGAGCCGGTCATCATGCCGGCGGTCGAAGGCGGGCCGGGCGAGCGGATCGTCGCACGGGGCTCGTGCGATGACAAAGGCCAGGTGATGATGTTTCTTGAGGCGCTGCGTGCGTGGAAGGAGACCGGGGCCGAGCCCGCGGGAGGCGTGCGGTACACGGTGATGCTCGAAGGCGAGGAAGAGTCGGGATCGGCGAATCTTGAGCGGCATCTAGAAGAGCATGCCGAACGCTACAGGGGTTGCGACGTGT
>JAJDDL010000266.1 GCA_029260335.1 Phycisphaerales bacterium
GACCAGCTCTCATAGCCTCCACGAAGCCCGGCGATCCGCCGGGCTTTTTCGTCCGATCATCTCATTCACGCAAGCCAATCGCCTGACGAACGGCGCCGAATACGGGTTGCAATCGAGTTGGCGACCGCCGTTATCGGATTGACATTCGTGCGTTGCTACACCCGCGCGCACGGCCTCCGACGGCACACCCGCTTGCCGAGACTGCTTCGCAATCATGAAGCTTGCTCGCATTAGGACGAGAACACCTCGCACGCATTGCACGAGTTCTTGGACGTTGCGCAACAACATCGGACGTCGCGAAAGAGTCATAACCAACAACTTCAAGTCGCATAACCAGAACCTTTGCGGGATTCAGCCATTTGCATTCTCATTGCTCTATCTATCGCGCATCATTGCCACTCCTGGCGACCGAGTCGCATGGCCTTCGTGGTGTTGGCCAACCGGATAGATGCCCCAAGAACTCGAGCAAGAACGCAGAACAGGTGAGGGAGAAGAGCAAATGAGAAAAGCAGCAGCAGCGTCACTTATCGGTGTACTCGGACTCACGACCGGCGCATTGGCCGACCAAGTCTTTCAGGTGGACGTGGACGCGTTGACCGCCGAGGCAACCGGCGCGTTCAGCGAAACCTTTACCGGCGATCTGCACGTGTTCAACACCGCAGCCGACCCCGATAGCAATGGCAACGCCGAGATCCTCGACGTGCTCATCAACGGTGCCGCCCAGGGCACCGGCGGTGCGGGCGTGGGCGACTTCGCGTTCGACATGAGCATCTCCTTCACCGACGGCAAGATCACCAGCGGAAGCCTCCACCTCGCCGTTGATCAGGCCGGCAGCGAGAACACATACACGGCGTCGATCGGGACCACGAGCAGCAGCGCCATCCTGGATATCGGCGGGATCTTTATCATCGGCGGCCTGACGTTCGATGGCCTCTTCGACGCGCCCGCAGGTACGTTCCTCGGCGTGGACGTCACCCCCTGGGGCGACGAGCAGCCTGACCTGGGCAGCTTCGCGCAGATCGCCTTTCAGCCCGACGGCTCGTTCACCGACGCCGATACCGACGTGGACGTGTTCATCTCGGTCCCGACCCCGGCTGCCGCAGGCATGGCCAGCGTTGGCTTCTTGACCTTGCTTGGTCGTAGGCGTCGGCTCTAAGACTGCAGATTCCAATCTCGGAGAGAGAGATTACGGCGGCGGCCCTCCCAGGGCCGCCGCTATTCCTTTTGCGCGACTGCCTAGCCCTTACAAACCGAACTCAAGCTGCGGGCATCTCATGGATTCCTTGCCGCGGTGCCCGAACCGAGGCACATTACCTATGGGTGGTCATTCGAGTCACCTGAGAGACAAAAGACCACGAACTTGTTGCGGAGCAAACCATGCAGATGAGAATCTACCTAGCGGCCGGGTTGCTTGGCGCAGGTGCCCCCCTTGCACTCGCTGACGTCACGACTCTGGAGATCGACGTCAACGCTCTCTCGGCCCAAGCCAGCGGCCCGTTGAGCGAAGACTTCACCGGCACTCTGCAGCTGTTCAACACTGCGCAGAACACCGATGCCAATGCACAGATCCTCGATCTCCTGATCGACGGTGCCCGCCAGAACACTCCCGGGGCCTCCAACGACGAGTTCTCCCTCACGCTTGATCTCACGTTCGACTCCGGCAGCATCACCGATGGTCTGCTCTCCTTGCAGATCGACCAGGACGCAAGTGAGAACACATACATTGCCCTGCCCTTGCCCGTCACCGACGGCTCGATCATCGATATCGGGGGCAACTTCGCCGTCGGTGGCCAGACATTCGACGGCACGTTCAATGACGCCCTGGGCACGCTGCTCGGCGTCGACATCTCGCCTTGGGGATCCGCCGAGCCCGTCGAAGGCCACTTCGCGATACTTGGACTTCAGCCCGACGGCCAGGGCTTTGATTCGAACGCCGACCTCGATATCTTTATGGTGACACCCGCACCCTCAGGGCTCGCAGCCCTCGGCATGGGCATGATGTTGTTGAGCCGGCGGCGTCGCTAAGAACTAGCTAGCCGGCTCGCCGTACATCTTCTGGTAGTACTCTCGGTACTCCCCGCTCTTGACCCGTCGCCACCAGGAATCGTTGTCGCGATACCAGGCGACGGTTGAATCGAGTGCCTCGGGCCACGCAGAACGCGTCGGGGACCAGCCAAGCTCGCGTTTGATCTTGCTTGCGTCGATCGCGTAACGCAGGTCATGCCCCAACCGATCGGGCACGTTGCGGATCTTCTCTTCGCCTGCGCCCATGCAACGCAGGATCTCGTGCGTGAGCTCGAGATTCGAACGCTCGTTGTTGCCGCCGATGTTGTAGGCCACGCCGCTCGTGCCACGCTCCAGGACCGTGAGCACGGCTTCACAATGATCCAACACGTGCAGCCAATCCCGGACGTTCCTGCCATCGCCGTAGAGCGGCACCTGCTCGCCCTCGATCAGGTTCGTCACAAACAACGGGATGACCTTCTCGGGAAACTGATACGCCCCGAAGTTGTTGCTGCAACGCGTCGTCACCAGATCCAGCCCGAACGTGTGGTGATACGCGCCACAAAGCAGATCGCCCGCGGCCTTGCTCGCGGCATAGGGACTGCTCGGCGCGATCGGCGTGTCCTCGCGAAACAACAGATCGGGCCTGTCCAATGGCAGCTGCCCATACACCTCGTCCGTGCTCACATAGCACATCCGCGCATCGTGCCCCTCGGTCTTCGCCTGACGCACGGCGTCTAGCAGCGTCTGCGTTCCCCCGACATTCGTGGAGATAAAAGGCGACGCGTCCTGGATCGAACGATCCACATGACTCTCGGCCGCCATATGCACCACCGCGTCGCACTCGCGCACAAGCCCGTCCATGAGCGCGCGATCGCGGATATCGCCGTGGACAAATCGATAGCGGTCATCTTCCTCCAGATCGCGCAGACTCTCGCCGTTGCCCGAGTAGGTCAGAGCGTCGAGATTCGTGAGGCGAACCCCGGGGCGATGCTCCATCACAAAGCGGACGAAGTTGGTGCCGATGAACCCGCAGCCGCCGGTGAGCAGGATGTGTTGGAAAGATCGCTCAGGCATTCAGAATCCTCCGAGGGCAGCCAGGCTGGCCCACTAACGCTCCAATCGACTCATCACCCCGGCGAGATTGGAATTCCAATCCGGCAATCGCCCAATCATGGCTTCGGTCCGCTCGAGGTCGAGCACGCTGTAGGCCGGGCGAGGCGCCGGGCGTGGAAACGCCTCGCTCGTGCATGGTTGTATGTCACAGGCCGAGCCTTGCAATCGGGATATCTCCTGCGCAAACTCAAACCACGTGCAGCTGCCGCCGTCGCACGCATGCGTGACCCCATCAGCCCCGGCGTCGACCAAGGCGAGCGTGGTCCGCGCCAGTTGCTCGCAAGAGGTCGGCCGCCCGCGCTGGTCATCGACGACATTGAGGGTTGGTTTCTCGGCGCAAAGCCGGGCGATCGTCCGGACGAAGTTGTTGCCCCAGGGAGCGTAAAGCCAACTCGTGCGGATGACGAGATATCGGCAACCCGAGGACTCAATGAGTCTCTCGCCCTACGACTTGGTTCGGCCATACGCGTTGACCGGGTCATGTGTCTCATCAACCGGATAGGGCTCAAGGGCTCGCCCGTTGAAAACATAATCCGTCGAGAAATGCACAAGCAACCCGCCCGATTCGGCAAGCACCCGACAAAGCTCAGCAAGGCCCTCACCACCATTGACCGCCAGCGCGTCGGCTTC
>JAJDDL010000267.1 GCA_029260335.1 Phycisphaerales bacterium
GTTCGCGTGCAAGATCGATCCGCTGAACGGCGAGATCGAGATGACCAGGCACGGCGAGCCCTTCGAGATCGACCCACAGCAGTTGGGCAGGATCGCAGCGCAGACATTTAAACAGGTCATGATCCAACGATTCCGGGATGACGAACGCTCGAGCATCCTCGATGAGTTCGGCAAGCGGATCGGACAGATCGTCAACGGCACCGCGCAGCGGTATGAGGGCGGAGCCCTGGTGGTGTCGATCGATCGTGCCGAGGCGTTTATGCCTCGGAGCGAGTCGATCCCGGGCGAACAGTTCAACGCGGGCGATCGCGTGCGATGCCTGATCCTGGACGTTCGCGACGCGGGAAGCCAGGTCAAGATTGTTGTGAGCCGAGGACACCCGGACTTCATCAAGCGGCTGTTCGAGGTCGAGGTGCCCGAGGTCGCCGAGCGAATCATCGAGATCAAGGCAATGGCTCGCGAGGCGGGGTATCGCACGAAGGTCGCGGTTGCGTCGATCGACAGCAAGGTGGACGCGGTCGGCGCGTGCGTTGGTGTGCGGGGCAGCCGAATCAAGACGATCGTGGACGAACTCAACGGCGAGAAGATCGACATTGTCCGCTGGAACGAGAGCAGTCAGATTCTAATCCAGAACGCGCTGAAACCGGCAGAGGTCGCCGAGATTAGCCTGTGCTTTGAGCTCGGACGAGCGACGGTTGTCGTGCGAGAGGATCAGTTGAGCTTGGCGATCGGCAAACGCGGCCAGAACGTGCGGCTGGCGGCCAGGCTCACCGGCTGGGACGTGGACATTCTGACTCCCGAAGAGTTCAACCGCGGCCTGGAGATCCTCTCGACCACGCTTGTGGAGATCGAGGGCATCGACGAGCAGAAGGTGGACCGACTTGCAACATTGGGCATGGTCAGCGTGTTCGATGTCGAGGAGGTCGGGGTCGATCTGCTGATGACCGAGTTGGAGATCGATCAGGAACTCGCGGATCGGATGGTCGAGATCGCGGCGGCTCGCGCTCGCGAGGTCGCCGAGATGATGGAGAAGGAAAAGGAAGAGGCCCAGATTCGCAGGCAAGAAGAAATGGCTGCGGCTCAGGGGGCGTTGGGCGATGGCGAGGGCCTCGGAGCAGTGGACGCCGAGACAGCGGCGGCGGCGATTCTCGGAGCGGGCAGCGTGCCGGCACCGGTCGAGGAGCCTGCAGCACCGGTCGACGAAGAAGGCGAAGCGCGTGCGGCGGACATCCTTGGTGGAGGTTCGGGCGGGGGCGGGGTCGAGTCGGAGAAAGCCTGAGTTGATTTGAGCTCAGTTTGGATTCGTTTGGATTCGTTTGGATTTGGGACAGAACCGGGGACTGAAACTGATTTCTGTGAAATCAGGTCGGCCTCAGAGGATCGGAGCAACGCTTGGCAAGGCGCGTATTTGAGATCGCAAAAGAGCTTGGCATCAAGTCCAAGGCCATCGTGGAGAAGTGCCACGCCGAGGGAATCTCTGCGGACTTGGTGAAGAACCACATGTCCACGGTCTCGGCCGGCCTCGAGGCGACGATCCGGGATTGGTTCACCGAAGCCGGGGGCGGGACTGCGGTGGAAACTGCGGCGCGGGTCGACATGACCAGCGCGAAGGCCAAGCCGATGCGGAAGGCCCGGGCAGTTGATGAGGATGCTCAGGCGGACGATCATGCGACTGCCGTGGAAACGGTGTCAGAGCCCGCCGAGCCCGTTGAGACGATCGAATCCAAGCCGGTGGTCGTCGAGCCGGTGGTTGAGCCGGTTGCGCCGGCGGTGCGTGCTCAGGATACAGGCGTCGAGAAGCCTCAAAGAGCCACCAACATTCCAAGCAGCTCGGCACCGGACACGGGCACCGTGGATGCGGAGGAGCAAGGCCCCTCGGCGACCCAGGATGCTCCGGAGAAGGCATCTGGGGAGGCCGAGAGCGATGCGGTCAAGATGAACGTGCCGCGACGGCCAAAGGTGATATCACCTCAGGGCCGTCAGCTTGAGCGCAAGGCTCCGGTGAAGCTCTCGGGGCCGAAGGTAATCCGGGTGGAAGCACCCGATCCTGTCGAGCCTCCCAGAAGGCGGAGCCCACCGGGCGGTGGTGGTGGCGGCGGAGGCGGGGGCGGTGGATACCCGCGTTCGCCTGGCGGCCGGGGTGTCGAGTCGATGCCCGCGGGTGCCGACGATCGCAGCCGGGCACCGCGACGCGGCGGTGGCGCGGGTGCAGGGCCAGGCGGCGGCGCACCGAATCGCCGACGGAAGACCGAGGGCGGCGGCGGCGGCGGTGGAAGCGATCGCAACAAGCGTGGACGCTTCTCGCGTGACCGCGAGTTTGTGGGCCCGGGCAAGTTCTCGGATGCCGACCTTGCAGAGCGCGAGGCACGATTGCAGCGCAGCGGCGGCTATCTCAAGCAGCGCCGCCAGCAGGCGCGCCGCCTCCAGCAAGGCGAACGCGGTACTGCCGGACCCGAGACAGACGGCAAGGTGCAGATTGCAGCACCGTTCACGATCAAGGATCTCTCCTCGGCGACCGGCATCAAGGGCGCGGAGATTGTCAAGCGGCTGTTCATGCAGGGCGTGATGGCGACGATCAACTCGGGTATCGAGCCCGAGAAGGCCCAGGAAGTGATGATGGACTTCGAGATCGAACTCGAGGTCATTCAGCACGAGACCGCAGAGCAGATGGTCGAGAAGCAAGCCGAGGCACGCGAGCGGACCGAAGAGCGCATGCGCGGCCCGGTCGTAACGATCCTCGGACACGTGGACCACGGCAAGACGAGCTTGCTCGACAGAATCCGCAAGGCAAACGTCGCCGACGGCGAAGCGGGCGGGATCACCCAGGCAACCAGCGCGTTCCGTGTGCCGGTTAAGGTGGGCAAAGAAGAGAAGTTCATCGTCTTCATCGATACCCCGGGCCACGAGGCGTTTACCGAGATGCGTTCGCGTGGTGCGACGATCACGGACATCGTGGTGCTGGTAGTGGCGGCCGACGACGGCGTGATGCCCCAGACGATTGAGTCGATCAACCACGCGAAGGCCGCGGGCGTGCCGATCGTGGTTGCGTTGAACAAGATGGATAAGGCCGAGGCGACCGACGCGAACATCCAGCGGATTCTCGGACAACTCGCGGAGCACGAGCTGAACCCCGTGGACTGGGGCGGCACGACCGAGGTGGTCCGGACCAGTGCCGTCAAGGACGAGGGCATCCAGGAGTTGCTCGACATCCTCGATCTGCAGTCGGAGATCTTGGAGCTCAAGGCCGACTTCGGTGGCAAGGCCCAGGGATCTGTTGTCGAAGCCCGGATGGAAGTCGGACGCGGCACGGTTGCCAATGTCCTGGTCCAAGAGGGCGAGTTGAAGGTCGGCGACTTCATCGTCGCGGGTCGCGGCTTTGGTCGCGTGCGTGACATCACCGACGATCGGGGCAAGAAGATCAAGACGGCCCCCCCACCGATGCCGGTGCAGATCTCGGGCTTGGACGTGGTCCCCAGCGCGGGCGACAAGTTCTACGTGGTCGACAGTCTGAAGAAGGCTCAAGAGGCCGCCGAGCAAAGGCGCGATCGCGAACGCGAGCAGCATTTGGCCAAGCCGAAGGTGACGCTCGATTCGATGTTCAGCCAGATGGCCGAGAACCAGCGGAAGGAAATCCTGGTCGTGGTCAAGGCCGATGTGCAGGGTTCGATCGACGTGTTGCGCAATGAGATCGAGAAGATCGCGTCCGAGGAGGTTCGGGCGAGGGTGTTGCACGCGGCGGTCGGGGGCATCACCGAGAGCGATGTGATTCTTGCCGAGGCTTCGGGCGCTGTGGTCGTGGGCTTCAATGTCATCCCCACGGGCAAGGCCCGGCAGCAGGCCGAATCCAAGGGCGTGGAGATTCGCGCATATCGGGTGATCTACGACCTGGTCGAGGATCTGACCAAGGCCGTCGAGGGTCTGCTGACGCCGGATCTTCGCGAAGAGGTTCTGGGGCACGCCGAGGTTCGCCAGGTGTTCAAGGTCTCCAAGGTCGGCGCGATTGCGGGTTGCTACGTGACCGACGGTCAGGTGGCTCGCGACGCGTTCATCCGTGTGACACGCTCGGGCGTGGTGGTCGAGCACGATCGCAAGCTCGAGCAGCTCAAGCGGTTCAAGGACGACGCCAAGGATGTCCGCGCGAACATGGAGTGCGGCATGAAGATCGAGCACTACGACGACATCAAGGAAGGCGATGTCTTGGAGTGTTACAAGAAGATCGAGGTCAAGCGCACGCTGTGATTGGTTTATTCCTACCAGTTGACGCGCAGCAAGTGAGATCCCGTTCGTGATCGTTGGCATCCTCCAACTCGAGCTCGATATCCCCGGCGCGGAGTCGCTGAAGGACAAACGAAGCGTGGTGAAGTCTCTCAAGGATCGGCTGCATCGCGAGCACCTGGTTTCGATCGCCGAGATCGGCCGGCTGCAGTCGATGGGTTCGGCCTTGCTCGGCATCGCGTGCGTTGGCCACGAGCACCGGCGGATTGGCGAGACGCTGGACACATGCGTGCAGAAGGCCAGGCAACGAACGGACTGCGAGGTCGTCGGGGCTGCGCGTCGCGTGGGCGAGGTTGAATCCATGCTGCGCGAGAGCGGGTCGCCTGATCAAGAATCGCTCGCCGGGGAGATGCTCGCTCGTGCCGCAGAGGGAGTTGGTTTGGACGACGGCTCTGACGGCAGCCTGGGTGAAGATCAAGCATCGGAGCGCTTGCCATGAGCCGTCGCACCGATCGAGTTGGCGGCGAGATGCGCGAAGCGATCCAGAAGGTGCTCGCCAAGGGCTTGAGCGACCCTCGGATCCGTGGACTCATCACGATCACGAAGGTGCAAGTGAGCGAGGATCTGCTGCGTGCGAAGGTCGGGGTCTCGGTGTTTCCAGAAGAGAAAGAGGCGCTCACGCTCCACGGGCTGCAAGCCGCGGCCCGGTATATCAGGCGGGAAGCCGCGGAGTTGCTCGCGATCGCGAAGATGCCCGAGCTGCGATTCGAATCTGACGGGAGCATTCGACGCCAATCAGAGGTCTTGGACGCTCTTTCCAAGGTGCGAGAAGAGAGCGAGTCCAAGAACGGCGAAGAATCCTCGAGTGTTGAAAAGGACAATGAGTCAGACATTGAAGCGGGCGAGGAGGGCGAGGCGTCATGAGTGATGGCGGGCTTTCTGAGCAACTGGAACAGTTGGTCGCGAAGATCGATGGGCGGGCGACTGATCCTGGTGCGCGCGCCGGCTCGGTGGAGAGCGATGAGTTGGTCGACGAGCTGATCTACTCGTTCGTGCTCTGGGAAGCCGGAACGGAGCTTGCCGAGGGCGCGATGGAGCGGCTCGGCGCTGCATTCGTGGATGCGAACGAGCTCAGGGTGTGCCAGCCGGGAGAGATCGCGGCGGTGCTCGGGGTGCGTTATCCCAAGGCGATGGAGCGAGCCGAGCGGCTCGCCGCGGCGTTGCAGGGGATCTACGACCGAGAGAACGTGCTCGGCTTGGCGTCGCTTCGCGAGAAGAGCAAACGCGACGCGCGCGCATACTTGGAATCCTTGGCGGGCATGCCGAAGTTCGTCGCGGCGAGATTAGTCTTGCTTCGATTGGAAGCGCACGCGTTCCCGGTAGATGCGAGACTACTTTCGATGCTCAGGAAAGAGGGCGTCACGGTGGGTGGGCGCGGACCGGATGAAGCCTGCACACGGATTGAGCGTGCGATACGAGCGGCAGACTCGCGAGATGCATACCTCGCGTTTGAGTCTCACTGCGATCTGACTCCGTCGGCAAAGACGAAAGAACGCGGACGGGCGAGCACGCGAAAGGCCTCCAGTGAGAGCTGAGAGCAACGCAGCGCGGGCCGGGCATGGACGGCGGCGGGCGCTGCGGTTGGCGTGCACGCTCCTGGCGTGCGGGGGCGTTTTTTCTGGGGCTTTGACGGGATCCGAGGCGCGGGCCCAGGATCTGCCGGATTCGCTTGGTGCGGCCTCGATTCGAATACTTGCAGAGAGTGAACGCGAGCGTGCGATGGTGTCGCTTGCAGAGATTACGGCCCAGGCCAGGTCTCGACAGGTTCTTGGCGCAGACACCGCTGGCGATGAAGGTTCCGCCGCGTCAGACCCTCGGGCGGCGCGTTTGTATACGAGGGGGCGGATGCTGCTTTTACAGGGCGATGCCGCCGCGGCGGTGAGCGCCTTGAAGCGCACCGTGGAGATGGCGCCCAACTCATCTATTGCGTGGCGCGAGCTTGGCATGGCGCAGGTTGCGATCAACCAGGCGCAGGCGGCGAGCGCATCGCTCGAGCGGGCGGTATCGCTTGGCGGCAAGGACGCGAGGCTCTTGTTCGTGCTTGGGTCGCTTGATCTGGCGGCTCGTCGGACCGAGCTCGGGATTGACCGGCTTGCGATCGCTGCGGCGAGCAATCCGAGTGCGCA
>JAJDDL010000268.1 GCA_029260335.1 Phycisphaerales bacterium
GGCGGTTTCGGCACGATGGACGAGGCGTATGAGACGCTGACGCTCGTGCAGACCGGCAAGGCGAGCATGATCCCAATTGTGCTGCTCGAGGGCGAGGGCAACGATTACTGGGAGCAGTGGGACGAGTTTGCGAACACGAGGCTTCTCACCAGGGGCCTGATTAGCCCCGAGGATCGCTCGCTCTACCACATCGCGAGTTCTCCGGAAGAGGCGGCGGATCATGTCGCGAAGTTCTATCGCAACTATCACTCTTCGCGGTATGTGCGTGATGATCTGGTGATTCGTCTGAAGAACAGGCTACGCGATGAGGACGTGGAGAGGCTCGAGGATGAGTTTCGTGTGCTGATCAAGCGGGGCGGGTTCAGCCAGCGCGGGCCTTACGATGTGGAAGATGAGAATCTCGATCTGCCGCGGCTGGCGTTTACGCACACGCGATACAAGTACGGCATGGTTCGGGCGCTTATCGATCGCATCAACGAATGTGATCCGGCGTGAGACTCGCATGGAGCCGCGAATGCGTTGCGGCTGGAGTGATCCTGGCCATCGTTGTGCTGCTGGGCGGCTGCGCGTCGGGGAATGGCGAGGCGGCTGGTCCATCGGGTTCGGGCACGGAGCGCTTTGGGCTCACGGTCGAGTCGTGGGTCATTCGTGATCAGGACTACGCGATCGCCAAGGCGTTTGCCGATCTGGAGACGCAGCCGGGCTGGCTCGATGGCGAGTCCGCGGCGTTGTGGCGAAGCAATGGCATTCGTGTGTTCTCGGTGCCGATCGAGCAGCTTGGTTTGTTGCGCGGCAGCCTGCCGGCGGGTGGTCCATCAGAAAACCGAGAGCTGGGCGAATCCACGACGTGGACGCCCGTGGCCACGGGCCCGGATCTTGCCGATCGGACGCTGAGATTGGATAGCGGACTGCTGAGTGTTGGCGCCGGCCAAGTCCGCTTGTTGGCTCGGTCTTGGATCGAGCCGGTGATCCTGGTCAATCGGATCCCACCAGATCAGGCTCAGGGTGCGCAACCCACCGAAGACCCACAGGGCCGAGTGGCATCACGTGTGCGCATCGAGTTGGCTCCACAGTTTGCCGAGAGGTTGCCGGCGAGGTCGCCATTGCAGATCGAGGCCGAACGCAGGCCGAGCGCGGTCGATCGGGGCTTGGTGTTTGATCGGCTGGTGCTCTCGATGCTGATTGGCAACGGCGAGGCGATCGTGCTCGTTGGTGAGTCTCCCGACGCGGATTGGAGCGAGTTCGCGGAGCAGGTTGAGTCCGGGGCGGAGGAGGGCGAGGGAGACTCTGAGGAGGGGGAATCTGAGGAGCTCGATGATCGGGTGGAGTTTCCGATCGCCGGGCCCCGGTTGCACCCGACGTTGGGCGAGGCACTGCTGAATGCTTCGTCCTATGCTGCTGGTTCGAGCCCGCTGCGCGTCGTGGTGGTGTTGGTGGCGTCTCCGCCGGGGGATTTCGCCCTGCTCAACCGCTAAACCCCTCTGGAAGCCTCCTTGTCAGTCCAGCTCTTCAGAAAAGGCTCGATCGCGATCGTGGCAGCCGCGGCTGTAGTGCTGTGGGCGTCGGACCTGGGCGATGCGGGAAGGGTCGTGGGAGGCTTACTCCTGCTGGTGATCGGATCCGAGTGGCTTGTGACGGGCTCGGCGGCCTTGGCTCGATCGCTTGGCGTGAGCTCGCTTGTAATTGGCCTGACCGTGGTTGCGTTTGGAACCAGCGCGCCCGAGCTGGCGGCATCGGTCCGGGCTGCGCTTGAGGGTGAGGGAGAGCTTGCGGTCGGCAATGTGGTTGGGTCCAACATCGCCAATGTGTGTCTGATCTTGGGGTTCACGGCCTTGCTGCGGCCTGTGCCGGTGGAGTCGGGCGTGGTCCGCAAGGACGTGCCGATCATGCTCGTGGTCACCGCGTTGGCCATGTTGACGTTCTGGGATGGGACCATCAGCCGCATCGAAGGTGGGCTGATGTTCTTGGGGATCATCGGGTTCACGGGGGCGATGTTCTTCGCGGGCAGGAAGGAAACTTCGCTGCAGTTGGCGGCAGACCCTCCCAAGAGCGAGCCGCCTTCGATACGGCGCGGCCCGGTTGCGCTGCGCATCATTGCGGGACTGATCAGTCTTGTGATCGGTGCGGAGTTGCTCGTAAACGGCGCGACGGGGCTCGCAACCGCGTGGGGTGTGTCCAGCGCGGTCATCGGGCTCAGCGTTGTCGCCTTCGGCACGTCGTTGCCCGAGTTGGTGACTTCGATCACGGCGACGCTCAAGCGGGAGTCGGACCTTGCGGTGGGCAACATCCTGGGCTCGAATGTCTTCAACCTCTTCTGTGTGCTTGGCGTGTCCTCGCTCGTGCGCGACTTGGATGTGCCGCCGGAGACGATGCAACGCGACGCCTGGATGATGTTCATCGTCAGCGCGGCGTGCTTGCCGATCCTCGGCACGTCGCGCAGGATCTCACGAATCGAGGGAGCGATGCTCTTTGTGACCTACATGACCTATGTCACCGTGATCTACTTCGTCTGAGCGGAGGGTCCGAGAAGCAAAGGGCTTTGACCGCAATGGCGTCTCAGCACCCATTCGGGATGCTCCCATCGGCGAATCTCAGCATTCCGGCCACATCGGACAAGCGAATGTGCCGATTGGGCGCGTTGGAGGAAGCATGCTCCGCGTCCCGGTCAT
>JAJDDL010000269.1 GCA_029260335.1 Phycisphaerales bacterium
ACTATGTGGTCACCAAGATTCCCCGTTGGACCTTCGAGAAGTTCCCCGAGGCCGATGAAACCTTAACGACGCAGATGAAGTCCGTCGGCGAGACGATGGCCATCGGCCGAAACTTCAAAGAGAGCTTCCAGAAGGCCATCCGATCGCTCGATGTCAAGCGATTCGGGCTTGGGCTTGATCGCAACGACAAGTGGCTCGCGGCGATGCGTGCGGTTGAGTCGGGACAGCTTGTGCTCGACTTCGCGCCAGAATCGGCTGATTCGCGGGGCGGTGGCTTCCAGCCGCCGTCGACGCGTAGCGGCGAGCCGCTCGGCGGCAAGATGCCACCGCCCCAAGAGGACACTGATCAACAAGAACTCTCCCCCACGGGCCTGCGCACCGCCGACGGCCAGCCGATCGAATGGCCCATTTCTCCCGAGAAACTGATCCGCAAACTCGCCGTGCCAAGCCAGGGTCGGGCCTACTACATCCGCTACGCCTTCAAGGAAGGCTGGAGCGTCGATCGCATCCACGAACTGACGAAGATCGACCACTTCTTCCTCCGCGAGATTGAGCAGCTCGTGCGGTTCGAAGACGTCCTTTGTTCGTTCGCGAGCCTGGAGGATGTGCCGGCGGATGTGCTCTTCCAAGCCAAGCAGCTTGGCTACAGCGATCCACAACTCGCAAACTTGTATTTGCAAGAGCTGACGACCGACTCGATTCTCAAGGTTCGTGAACATCGCAAGAGCATGGGCATCGAGCCGGTGTACAAGCTGGTCGATACGTGTGCCGCGGAGTTCGAGGCGATCACGCCTTACTACTACTCGACGTACGAACGCGGGTGTGAGATGGTGGGCGAGTCAGGGTCGGGCTCCAACGACGAAATCCGGGTGAGCGAGACCCCCAAGGTCGTCATCCTCGGCGGCGGGCCCAACCGTATCGGCCAGGGCATCGAGTTCGACTACTGCTGCGTGCACGCCGCACTCTCGGCAAGAGAACTCGGCTTCGAGTCGGTTATGATCAACTCGAACCCCGAGACAGTGAGCACCGACTACGACACGAGTGATCTGCTGTTCTTTGAGCCGTTGACGCTTGAAGATGTGCTGAATGTTGTTGAGCGACTTGGAGGTCCGGACGCTTCGGCGGTCCACGGCCTCATCGTTCAGTTCGGCGGCCAAACCCCCCTCAACCTTGCCCACGGCCTCGTCCAAGCCGGTGCCCCGATCATCGGCACGAGCCTCGACTCGATGGACCTCGCAGAGGATCGCGATCGCTTCGACGCCCTGCTTGAACGCCTGGATTTCAAAAAGCCGCCGAGCGGCATCGCCCGGAGCCTCGAGCAGGCTCGCGTCATCGCCGACCGCATCGGCTACCCCGTGCTCGTCCGCCCGAGCTACGTCCTCGGCGGTCGCGGCATGGAGATCTGCTCAAGCGAGCAATCGCTCGTGCACTACATGACCAACGCGCTCAACATCTCCGATCTCGACGACGCCCCCGTGCTGATCGACAAGTTCCTCGACGGCGCGGTCGAGGTCGATGTCGATGTCGTCGCCGACTACACCGATGCGAACCCAGACGAAACCCAAGCCCTCATCTGCGGCATCATGCAGCACATCGAGCACGCCGGGGTCCACTCGGGCGACTCGGCATGCACGATTCCCACTTGGTCGCTCGGCTCGGGTGTCAAGCGCGAGATCCGCGAGATCGCGACAACGCTCGCCCGCGAGCTCAAGGTCAACGGTCTGATGAATCTCCAACTCGCCGTGCGCGACGAAGAGGTCTTCATTCTTGAGGTCAATCCGCGAGCCAGCCGGACCGCTCCGTTTGTTTCCAAGGCGACGCATGTGTCCTGGCCGTCCATGGCCGCGAAGGTCATGATGGGCCAGTCTCTTGAAGAGCAAGGCGCTCAAGAAGTCGAGGACACCGGCGCGTTCGCCATCAAAGAGAGCGTGTTCCCGTTCCAGAAGTTCCCAGGCGTCGACTTCGTGCTCGGCCCGGAGATGCGTTCCACAGGCGAGGTCATGGGCATCGACCTGTCCATGCCCGTGGCGTACCTCAAGGTGCTCAGCGCCGCGGGCTGTGAACTGCCGACAAAGGGCGGCGTGTTCATCTCGGTCCGCGAGGCCGATCGCAAGCACCTGCCCGACATCGCAAGACCGCTGTTTGCGATGGGCTTTGAGGTATACGCGACCCAAGGCAGCGCCGAGACGCTGACAAAGCATGGGATGAAGCCAAACATGCTCGAGAAGATCGCCGCGGGCGCAAGGCCCAACGTCGTCGATCTCATGACCGACAGCAAGATCGACCTCATCATCAACACGCCGACCCACACCGGGTGGCAGACCGACGAGGGCCGGATCCGCTCGACGGCGGTGCGGCTTGGGATCCCGATGATCACCACGATGACCGGCGCCGAAGCCGCGATTCACGCGATCGAGGCGGCCAGGGCGGGCGATTGGGACGTGCGGGCATTGCAGGACTACGCCGAGGCGGTCCCCGTCTAGAACATCATGGGTTTGCGGTGCCGTGGTCTGAGGAGGCTCTGCGCCGAAGGCCACGCGAATGTGCAAGGCCTCTACTCGTCGAACTCGCCGGCATTCTCAAGCTCAACCCAGGCCTGATACCACTCGTTGAGTTTGCGCCCGGCGAGCGTGATGGTCCGCTCGGTCTGAGCAAGCGAGGCCCGCTCGTCGGAATCGGTCGAGCGACGGATCCGGTTGGTGTACTCGCGTCCGACTGAATCCAGCGTCGACTTGGCCGCCTGGATGCCGCCCAGCGCCAGAATCAGCTTCTCTTCGTTGCGATCATTCTGCAGCGCAAAGGCCGTGTGCTCATTCGGATACAAGGCCGCGTCGATGTTACCGACCTTTGTCCGAGGCCTGTCAAAGCGGTCCACGCCACCTCGATCGCTC
>JAJDDL010000270.1 GCA_029260335.1 Phycisphaerales bacterium
ATCAACCCTGCGCGCAAGGCGCATGACTCGTGCCACCGAGATCGGCTTTGCGATCTCGGTGCTCCTGCCTGGTGCGAACTTGCAGAGCGGGTGAGCGCACGGGCTCACACTCGCGGGAAAACGAAGGAGTTCCTGCGGCACCGGGCGTTTGAAACACCGAGATCGCAAAGCCGATCTCGGTGGCACATTTCGGCCTGACGCACCAGGTGCAAGCTAAGCGATCACCACGCGATCGGCGCGATCTCCACGCCCTTGAGCTGTTTCAATCGCTTCGCCAGATCGCGGCGGATCTGCGCTTCCAGATTCGGGTCGCCAAACCTGCCAACGGCGACGGTGACCGCGGCGTCGTTCCCAGCACGCCGAGCCTCGATCCGAATGGGCCTTCCCAGCACATCGAGGAGCTCGATCGTGGCAAGATTGTCACTTTGTGATTTGCGTACCACACCCAGGGCGTGGCGTGTCGCGACCGCGTCCACGCTCGCATAAATGTCGCCCCAGTCGGCCTCGATCAGAGTCGTCGCTTGTCCTGGGCCGGGGTCGTCCGAGTAGGAGGATCGTTGAGAACTGCCGCAGCCGGCGAGCACGAGACTGAAAGCTAGTAATAGGAGCCCTCTCATAGCGGGGCTGGGGAGCGATCCTCGATATAGGTGACAAGTCCGGAAATGCCGCCCGGCTGACGATATCGCGAAGTTTGTTTGCAGTTTGATCGGCATATTTGCTCAATACGACTTGCTCTGGCTGTTTGGAACGGTATCGTTTTGGTCGAGCGTGCGACGGGCGGACCGTGGTCCGGGTCGCGATGTTCGCGGGAGCCCCCTGGCGTGGACATGACTATTCCGGTGCCGCGCGGTTCTCGCCGCGTTGAAATCCTCGGCACCGCCGATCGCAATCTCAAGATGCTCCGTGAGACTCTGGGCGTGAAAATCATCGCCCGCGACGATGAGGTGCGCGTGAGCGGCGACGCCGACGCTGTCATTGTTGTGCGCAATGTCATGGAACGCTTGGGCAAGGGCGGACGCAACGGCGATGCGCCCAGCCGTCAGCAGGTGCTCGATTTGATTACCGACGAGATATCACAAGAGCGAACGGGCGGGCGATCGGAACCGCGATCTGGGATTGGCGCAGGGCCGCTCTCTTGGGAAGGCAGCTTGCAGGTTTTCGTGGATGGGCGGCGGACCGAGCCCAGGACCGCGAACCAAGAGGCTTATTTAGAATCGATTCGCACGAGCGATCTGACGTTTGGTATCGGACCTGCCGGTACGGGCAAGACATACCTGGCGGTCGCGGCGGCGGTGCACCTGCTGCGGACCGAACGGGCCCGGAAGCTCGTGCTGGTGCGTCCGGCGGTCGAAGCGGGGGAGAAACTGGGGTTTTTGCCAGGGGATCTGGTCGAGAAGGTGAATCCCTATTTGCGACCTCTGCTGGATGCGCTGCACGACATGCTCGATTACCAGACAATCAGCAGGTACCTCGCCAGCGATGTGATTGAGATCGCTCCGCTCGCGTTTATGAGAGGCAGAACCCTCAACGGCAGCGTCATACTGCTCGACGAGGCACAGAACACGACCGCGGGTCAGATGAAGATGTTTCTCACTCGCATGGGGTATGGATCCAAGATGATCGTCACGGGCGATATCACGCAGATCGATCTGGAGGATCCCACAGAGAGTGGGCTCATCGACGCGGCGCGTCGGCTCGGCAAGATCCCGGGCGTCGGGTTTGTGACGCTGGGGCAGGCTGACATCGTCCGGCATCCGCTTGTGCAGCAGATCGTCCAGGCGTATGGGGAGCAGGAGGACACCGATGGCCGGTGATCGTCCGAAGACTTCCAGTACTTCCCGGGGCAGGATCCACTCCCTGCGGCGCAAGCGGTCGAACCCGCGGGCATCGGCAGGCCAGGTGATGCGTTTGCTCGGCTCTCGGCGAGGGATGTCGCTCATCGGGATCGGTTTGGCAACGCTCATCGCGTTTACGTCCATCTCCGGGTGGGCTCGCCAGCGGAACATGATCGCGGCCGGACGCGTTGCGACCGAGACCTTGCTTGCGCGTGTGGATTTCCAGATTGACGATCCGATGGCGACCGAGGACGCGTTGAAAGACGCGCGGGATCGCTCGCCGCGGGTCTACGTGGCGCTCGATGCGGTGCTCGATGAGATACGCACGTCGCTGCTGAATCTGCCCAAGACGCTTGAGGCGGCCGAGTCGATCGATCAGGTCGATCAGCAGATCGTGGAGCGATACGGGTTGACGCGTGCGCGCCTCTCGTCGATCAAGAGTGTGCTGGTGAATGGCGAGCCGACGGCTGCTTGGGGTCGTTCGATCAGCTTGCTCCACCAGCAACTGCTCGCGACGCCCATGCTCGACGCGACGGTCTGGCAGCAGGAGTTGCAGAACCGGAGCGCGATCATCCAGCTTCGCTCGGGCGAGGAACAGAACAATCGCAACGAGTCGGTCGCGATCAACATCGGCGACGAGCAGGCGTTGGTCGATCGCGCGGAACTCGCGGCGATGCGGGCCGAGCTCTCGGGCGAGCTGCGCGGCGCGGTCGTCAGCCGTCTCACGAGCAAGCCCACGCCGACCTTCCGATTCGACGAGAGCGAGACGGTCGCGATGGCCGAGCAGGCGGCGTCGGCGGTGCAGATGGTGCGCAGGTCCATCGAGCAAGGCGCGGTGCTTGTGCAGAAGGGCGATTCGATCGACGCGAGCGACATCGAGGCGGTGCAGGCCGAGCGGCAGGCGTTCCACGACCAGAATGGGACTCGTTGGGGGGCTTGGTTCGGATCGCTCGCGGCGATGGCGGCTTTGCTCGCCGGGGCTTCGCTCTATGTAGTCTTCTTCTGCCCTCGGATTCGCAAGAGCGCGGCTCGGGTCGGCTGGATTGGTGCGCTGGGAGCGCTCATGTGCGGCATCGCGGTTGTGGGTTCGATCACGAGCCCGCCGCTACTCATGCTTTTGGGTGTCGCGCCCACGATGCTCTTTGCGGTATTGCTTGTGCTGGCGTACGACCAGCGGACGGCGTTGTCGCTCGGCTTGGTGCATGCGCTGGCGGTGGGCGTTGCGTTGCGATTGGATCCGGCGACGCTGGCCATCATGGCCGCGGGCGTGGCGGCGGCTGTGTTCTTCTTGCCCGAGGTTCGCGAGCGCCGAACGCTCGTTCGGATGGGAGTTTGGTCGGGGCTCGCGTTGGGCGTGCTCACTGTGATCGTGTCGTTCGGCGTGAAGCCTTGGCCGAACGGCCAGGCATTCGCCGACGTGGAGGTCAAGATCTTTGGAGAGATTGGCTTTGACGCCGGGATGGCGGGACTCAGCGGGTTGATCGTCGCGGGGCTTAGCATGTTCTTGCTTCCCACGATCGAACGGGCATTCAACATCACGACCGGTCTGACGCTCATGGAGCTTCGCGATCCGAAGCAGCCGCTTCTCAAGGAACTGCAGCGCCGGGCGCCGGGCACGTACAACCACTCGCTCCACGTGGCGAGCATCGCAGAAGACGCGGCGGACGCGATCGGCGCGCGAAGCCTGCTCACGTATGTCGGTGCGCTCTATCACGATATCGGGAAGATGAACAAGCCCGAGTACTTCGTGGAGAATCAGGCCGGCGGGCGCAACAAGCACGACAAACTGAGCCCGGCGATGAGCTTGCTGGTCATCGTGGGCCATGTGAAGGACGGCGTCGAACTCGCCAAAGAGTTCAATCTGCCCAAGCCCTTGCACCACTTCATCGAGGCGCACCACGGCACGACGTTGGTCGAGTATTTCTATCATCGCGCTCGAACCGAGGATGAGGGCGCGGGGCCCGCGGAGTTTGACTACCGATATCCGGGGCCCAAGCCCAGCACGAAGGAAGCCGCGATCCTGATGCTCTCGGATTCGATCGAGAGCGCGACCAGGACGTTAAAAGAGCCGACGCCGAGCCGGATCGACGCGATGGTGCGCGAGATCTCGACCAAGCGATTGCTCGATGGCCAGTTCGATGAGTGCGGCTTGACGTTGCGCGAGCTCAACACGATCACGCAGACGATTAGTAAATCGGTCGCGTCGATCTATCACGGGCGGATTTCGTATCCGACCGGGGAGAGCAAGGGGCAGGCCTCGGCGCGGCAGCGGGCGTAGCCGCCTTCTCGGATGGTTGAGCCACTGACCGTGGCTTTACACGGTTGGTGCTCTTTCGTGTGCTCCACACTCTGGCACGAACCGCTCAGAGCAGCCGTCAATGGTTTTGCAATGCACGCGATTGCTCAATCGGCGTGGCATTCACTCGAAGACTCGTTCATACCACGGCACCGCTATGCGTCGGGCGATGATCGCATCTGCTCGTTGAACGCTGCGCTGCCGCCGGGCGGGATCGTGAGCCATTGCCAATGCTCGGTTCCCACGAGCAGGCGTGCGATGACATTGATCTGGCCGACATGGAACGCGTAGTGATCGAGTTGGCGAATGATCGCCGCGTGCACGGCGTGGGGTGCGCCGCGGATCGGCACGGTCTTGCACAGATCCTCGTTTGTGAGGGAGTCGAGGAGTTCCAAGAGCATTTGCCAACCGGTTTCCCACTGTTGCATGACATCGGCCCGGAGGCTGGCGAGTGCGCCCGAGTCTTGGGGGATGTCGATGGGGGCGAGTTCGGCGTCGCGATCGCGCCAGGGCTTCTCGCCGTCGGTGGTGAGGAAGTCGGTGAACCGGCTGTTGAGGTTGCCGGCGAGGTGGCGTGTGATGATCGCGACTGAGTTCAGGCCTGGCGCGGGCACTTGGACGAATCGCTCATCGTTGAGCTGGTTGAACGCGTGCTCGGCGAAGGCCTTCTGGCGTCGGAACACAGCGGCCCAGGTCTCGATCATGCCGCCGGAGAGGCCTGTCTGATAGCGTGCGTCGGTCATAGGGCATTGTTGGTTGGCTATGGAGCCGGGTTCTTGTCGACCCAATCGCCGATCTTGTCGGCGAGTCCGGGGAGCACGCCGAAGATGCCGTTGTGGGTCAACGGCAGCTTGATGACCTCTTCGCCCACGAGTCTGTCGAGGAGCAGTTGGCCTTGGGAGGCGGGGATGACCTTGTCGAATGAGGCGAGGATGACCAATGTCGGCAGGCCCTCGAGCTCTGGCGCGAGCGTGTGGGGATCCAGGTTTGTGTGCTCTCGATACATGCGGGCGAGTTCCGACTCGGTTTGCTTGTCCGGTCCGGGAATGTTTGGAAGTGAGAGCTCAAGCCCCGCCGAGGTCAGGTTTGACGTGCGGGCGATGGTAAACAGGTCTGCACCTGCGCCGACGAGCAGGAGGGCTCGCACGCGCGGGCTGAGCCTCGCCGCGACGGCGGGCGCAGTCAAGGAACCGGCACTGAAGCCCGCGACAATGATCGGCTTGCCCGCGAGGTCCGGTCGGTGGGCGTCGAGATGAGCGACGGCCGCCGAGGCCGCGTCGACGTTCTGTGCGATTGTGCGATCGACGGCTTGGGCGATCAGGACGGCGTGGTCCTCGAGTTCGCTCTGTTCAGAAAGAAGGAACGCGGACTCGGGAATGGAAACCTGCGCGGTGGCATCTCGGTCGGCCTTCTCGTAAATCGCCCTGCGCGTCTGCTCGTCGAGTTCGGTCGCATCGGATTGGGCGAGGAGTCCGGCCTCGGCCTGGAAATACAGATCGCGGCGCAGGTCGTTGAGCTGCGCGTAGGCCTGCTCGATCTCGCGTTTGTTGGGCGGGTCGGCCGTGATGCGAGTGTCGATAGAAGCGATGACCCAGCCGCGTTCGACCAGGCGCGCGAGCGATTTGAACTCGTACTCGTTGGGTGTCATCGCGTTGAAGTGCACGATGATGCCGACGGGTTCGGGGTCGTTCTCTGATCTTGGGGCGGGCATTCGGAGCAGGATGCCCGCGTCGAGAGAGATATCGCGGGAATCGATACCCAGGATCACGTCCTCGCGATCGGTCACCCACGTCTCGCGGGTCTCTCGGTTCGAGGCGGCTTGCCGGGAGTTCTGCCAGCCAAAGGTCTCCCACCAAGAGTTCGGGATGAAAGCCCCGTTGGGTTCGAAGCCCGACATGAACATCGTCCATTCTGCGTCGGGCTCTTGGAGCCGCTCGTAGACACGAAGGAGGCCAGTTGGTGTGCGATCGTTGTGGTTGATTCTGTAGGATGGCTCGATTGCCTTGCGGGCGTTTGGGTCGAGCGTTTCTGGATTGATGCCCGGAGCGGGCAGGAAGGTCTGCAAGTGCTTTGGGGTTCGCTTGTGAAGCTCGTCCAGGCTCTCGTCATGGGTCTGGGGCCTTTGAGTCGGGTCGAATCGCTCGGCCTCCCATGTCGTGAGCGAGGCCGGGTACGAGTCGGCGTTCGAGCGCGCAGGACTCGCGCATGCTCCGGGGAGCACGGCGGTGAACACAACTAATAATCGTGTAAGCAAGATCTCTCCGTTCACGAGCAGAGGATACTCCCGCACGGCTTGGTTTATTCTCTTGCGCGTAGTTGGGTTTCGCTTGGCGGCAGATGTTGGATCGGGTGGAGTTGGGGGTTCTGCAATAAGAGGCCCTGGCGCAAGCCTGGGCTTCGATGCTCCGAGCCGTCTAATCAAAGGCAAAGCCCAGGCTTGCGCCAGGGCCTCTTGTCGGAATCTCAATAGCAGCTTGACAACACCTCTCGCCAGTCATCAAGACTCTCCACCGCAATCATCCGCAAACGCACCTTCTCGGCCTCCGGATGATGCGCACTGAATCGAATCCCGAACTTGCGCATCGCCTTGGCGGTGTGGTACTCGACCTGGCGCATCCCCTTGTTGACCGCCAGCGCAAGCTCGAAGTGTTGCAACAGCACGTCGCGCTGCTCGGCGAGCGTTGGGGGCGAGGGCTCGCGGCCGGCCATCATCTCGCGGGCCTGGCGGAAGATCCAGGGATTGCCGATGCAGCCGCGCGCGACGCCGACAGCCGCGACGCCCGTGTAGTCGAGCATCCGGAAGATGTCCGAGGCCTCCCAGATATCGCCCGAGCCGAAGATGAGGTTATCCGGGTACGCACGCGCGATTTCGCGGAGCAGGTCCCAGCGGCTGGGGCCGATGTATTTTTGTTGGACCGTTCTGCCGTGGACCGTGATCCACGCGCAGCCCATCGCGAACGCGGCGTCGGCGATGCGATGGAAGTTGCGCGCCATCTCCTCGGTGTCGTCGAAGCTTCGGCGGATCTTCACGCTCACGGGGACGCCATCTGGGACCGCGTCGCGTACGGCCTGGAGGATCGCGATCGCGCCCTCGGGCTCGGCGAGCCAGTGTCCGCCGCGAGCTTTGCGTGCGATCTTCTTGACCGGGCACGCGAGATTGACGTCGATCGCGGCGAAGGTGCGGCAATCGTCATTCGTCGTTCGGCAATCGATGGAGGCAGAGTCGTCACTCGAGCGCATGCCGATCGCCGAATGCCGATTGCCGAGTTCTGCGAGCTTTCTGTAATCGCGATCCTTCCTTTGCCCCTGCTCGACCATCTTGACTGCGCCCGCGGCCATTTCCGCGGGTTCTGAGCCCATGATCTGGCCCACGAGCGGGTGGTCCTCTTCGCCGCCGGGCACGTTGTTGTCGATCTCGCCCAGGTCTGCCTTGGCAAATCCCCGGCCGCCCGCGAGGAGCGTGCGATCGAGCAGGGCCTCGGTTACGCACATGGGACAGCCGTGCCGACGGGCAACGATCCGCATTGCGGCGTCGGAATAGCCGGCGAGGCCGGCTTGGAAGAACGGGGCATCAAAGCCGGGAACAATCGCGTTGAGCCGCTCGTTGGGCTCGCGGACCCGTTCACCGATGGTTGCCGCGACCGCGCGCACGTCGATATCGCCCGCTCCGGGGGCGATCGCCGGGCTCGGCGGAGTGGCGTTGTTGGTCGTGCAGCCCATCGACAGATATTAGAGTTGCGATCCAAGGGGGCAGAAGGACTTAGACCCCGATCCCTCTTGCCGGCACAAAGTCGTCGTTGAACCCGCCCTCGGTTGTATCACGTCCGCCGAACCGGACTCGGCAGGCCAGCCAATGGAGGTTGTGGCCCTCGAACTGACGCAACAGCGTGCTGAGCATTGTTTCGGCGAGGACCATGTGCACCTGGCCGCCGCCGGCGTTGCCGGCTTGCTGGAACTGGCCGCTGAACTCCGTCGCCGGGCTCAACTCGAGATCCGTGGTGCTTTGGTACGCCCTGAAGACCTGGTCGGGCATGAGGCGGCCCTGGTCGCCTCGAAGGATGGCGCACGCCTGGCCCAGCCCAAGAAACCGGCCGATAGGGGTGTACATGCTGAGGCTGGTGCCTCTGGGGACGGTCGTGAAGACCGTCGCTCGCTTGGATGTGGTCCAAGCACCGTGCCCGCACAGATAAATGTCAGCCATGTGGATCCTCCTTGCTCGCTCTTGCAATCGCGTGCGAGGATACCAGAGCTACGCCATTATCCGCAAGTGGCTCCTGATTGCCCCTGAAGTAACCCGAACGTACCCTGCTGGTTATGAACGCCAAGTGTCTCCTCGCCGCGATTGTGATTGTCCTTTCGGGGTGTGCCTCTCCGCCGCTTGAGCCGGGCCCGGCCTTCCCAGAAGCGCTCGTGCAGCAGCGCACGCTCGACATCCAGATCCGGCGCGATGTCCGTACGATCTCGCTCACCAACACCACGGCTGCGGATCTGCCCGCCGGGCGCATGTGGCTCAACAAGTGGTTCAGCCGGGAGATGCCAGACGGGCTCGGCGTTGCCCAGAGCGCATCGTTTGACCTGGGCGAGTTCGTCGATGAGTTCGGCGAGCGATTCCGCGGCGGTGGGTTCTTCGCCTCTGACGATCCCGACGACCTCGTGCTCGCGCAATACGAGGCTGAAAACGAGTCGGGCGATCCGATCTTGCTCGGGTTTGTTGTGATCGACGGGAAAATCGAGTAGGTCCGCGGGGGGCGCACAATGCGGTGTCTCCGGGCGTGTGATCGAGTTTCAGCCCGCCGAGACGGAAGATCGGCTTGGGAAGGAATCACCAATGGCCAATGTTCTCGTCATAGGCCCCCATCCCGACGATCAGGAGCTGGGCATGGGCGGCACGATCATGCGGCTCGCCGAGCAAGGGCACAATGTGCTCCTGCTCGATGTCACCAATGGCGAACCAACACCCTTCGGCGACCCGAAGACGCGAGCCCAAGAAGCCGCGGCAGCTCTGGAAGTTCTCTCGCCCGATCTCACGGACTTCCCCGATGCCAAGCCAGTTCGGCGGGTTCTGCTGGGCATGCCGAACCGTGAGGTGGTGCATTCGGTGGAGGCTCGGCACGCGTTTGCGGGTGTGATCCGCGCGCACCAGGCCGACATCATGTTTGTGCCGTATTTCGAGGACGCGCATCCGGATCATCGCGCGGTGACGCGGATCGCCGAGGACGCGCGCTTTGACGCGAAGCTTACGAGCATCGAAATGCCGCTTCCCGCAGGCGTTGCGGTCAAGAACGATGCGAAGCCCTTGTATCCGCGTTGGCTGTTCTACTACTACTGCACGCATCTGCGTTGGGTCGCGGACCCAAACTTCCTGTTTGATATCAGTGGATATGTCGATCGCAAAGTCGCATCGATCAACGCGTACCACACGCAGTTCGTGCTTCCGGAGAAGAACCGGCGCGTGTTGGAGTGGGTGGAGCACGCCGCGAGTTACTTCGGCTCGCGCATAGGCGTGAGCGCGGCTGAGCCGTTCTATTCGAAGGAGCCGATCGGGCTTGTTGGCTTCGATTCGCTCATCAGATAACTCGAATCAGTTTTTGGAAATCGCTGGTCGTATAGGACGTACACCTCTAGTATCCATGCGGTAATCCGTGCGTTGAGGGAGTGTTGTCTCGTCCTTGGAGAGGGTACGGGGTAGCACTAAATTCACTGTTCATTGTCATTGCCGGGCGCGTGCCTGGTGAGTGTTATCAGTTTGCGTAGGGAGTTTTGAATGAAATCGTTCTTCTACCGTCTTGTCCTTACGGGGTCGGCGTTCGCGGCCCTCGCGGGCGGTTGTCAACACAGACAACAGACCGAATCCGAAACAGCAACCGTTCCCGTCGTTGAGCCAGAGCGGCAGCCAGCCGAGCCTCAGACCAGGCGTACGGCGTATTACCCCCGTGCCGGCGAGAGCATGAACATCTCAGAGCTCTACTTCCCCACGGGCGATCCCGGCACGAGCGCGCTGCTCATGCACACGGTCATGCCCAAGACCGTGAATCGCAATAATCCGTACGACTTTGAGATTCACGCGACCAACAACACCGCCGCGACGCTACAGGATGTTGTGGTCGATCTCAAGAACACCAACAACATGTCGCTCACCGCAGCAGAGCCCGACGCGATGCCCGGCGAAGGGGGCGGCGCTCGCTGGTCGTTGGGCGATCTGGGCGCGGGCAAGACACGCATCATCCGCGTTCGCGCATCGAGCGAGTCGCTCGGCTCGGCGGGCAACTGCCTCGAAGCTTCTTATAACAACGAGCTTTGTGCCACGACCAACGTTGTCGAGGCCGGCCTCACCCTCGTCAAGCGCGCAACCCGCGAGACGCTCTTGTGCGACACGATCACGCTCGAGTACGAGGTGTGCAATCCCGGTTCGGGCGTCGCGACCAACGTGAAGATCGCCGACGACCTGCCCGAGGGCATGACCATCGAGGGCGGCGGACGTCGCGTCAGCCTCGACATCGGCAGCCTCGCTCCCGGTGAGTGCAAGACCATCACGCGCACCGCATCGGTCGCTCGCACGGGTGAGTATGTGAGCCTCGCGACGGCAACCGCCGCCGGCAACCTCTCGGCAGACTCCGACGCGACGACGACTCTCGTGCGCCAGCCGGTGCTTGAGATCGTCTCCGAATGCACCGACACCCAGTTCGTCGGCCGCAACATCACCTACACCTGGACCGTCACGAACACGGGCGACGCCGCGTGCAGCGACACGATTGTTTCTGCCCGCCTGCCGGCCAACTCCACGTTCGTTCGCGCCAGCGGCTCGGGCCGCTTCCAGGGTGGCAACGGCACCTGGAATCTCGGCTCGCTCGCGCCCGGTGCCGAGCGTTCGTTCAACGTGACCGTCACGCCCGCGGCGATCGGTCGTTACACCGCTCGCGCTCAGGTCGATTGCTACTGTGCCGAGACCGTCGCGGCAGACTGCACGACCGAGGTCAAGGGCATCTCCGCGATCCTGCTCGAGGTCGTCGACCTCGTGGACCCGGTCGAGGTCGGCCAGACGACTACCTACGAGATCACCGCGACCAACCAGGGCTCGGCACCTGGCACCAACATCCAGATCGAGTGCATCCTGCCGCCCGAGATGGAGTTTGTCTCTGGCGACGGCGCAACCCGCGGTCGTGTCAGCGGTCGGACGATCACGTTCGCTCCGCTGCCGAGACTCGATGCACTCACCAAGGCCACTTGGCGCATCGTCGTCCGCACCACGGGCGAGGGCAGTGTCCGGTTCGCGACCAAGATGCTCTCGGATCAGCTGGGCGACAACCCGGTGAGCGAGACCGAGGCGACGAACCTGTATAAGTAAGCCTTAGGTTCTATTGCAAACACCACGCCCCCGACCCTTTGGTCGGGGGCGTTTTTTCTTGCTTCCACGATCCCGACGCGCATGCGAGCTTGGAGACGTCTGACGGGAAGTACGATCCGAAGAACTGCGCTCGCGCGTCGGGCTTCCCCTATCCCACGTTCTCACCCTTCGGCGCCCGACTCATCAACGCCGAGATCCCCGCGAGCGGGTCGAGCCCATCAAAGAGCACCGCGTGCACCGCTTCGGTGATCGGCATTTCGATGTTATGACGCCGGGCGAGATCAACGACGCTCTTGCACGTCGCGACACCTTCCACGACATGCGGCGATTGTTTCAGATACCGATCGAGCGTCTGGCCCTTGCCGAGCGCCTCGCCACAGGAGCGGTTGCGGCCTTCGGGACTGAAGCAAGTCGTTGCCAAGTCGCCCACGCCCGCGACGCCGAAGAACGTGTCGCTCTCTGCGCCCATCGCGACGCCGAGCCTGGTGATCTCGGCGAGCCCTCGTGCGAGCAATGCGCTCTTGGCGTTGAACCCCGCGTGCAGGCCATCCAAAATACCCGCGGCGATCGCGATCACGTTCTTGGTCGCGCCCGCGAGTTCAACCCCCATCGCGTCGTGATGCGTGTAGATGCGGAGCCAAGTTGTCGCGAAGAGCTGCTGGAGGAGCGTTGCCAGGTCCTTGTCATCGCTCGCGGCGACCATCGTGGCGGGGAGGCATCTGGCCAGTTCCGCCGCGATCGTCGGGCCGCTCACGACCCCGGCTGCGTGATCCGGGCCGAGCACGTCGCGAATGACGCCGGTTGGCGTGAGCAGGGTTTCGTTTTCGATGCCCTTGGACACGGACACGATCGGCGCGGTGCTGCCGAGGATGCCGCCCACCCGTTTGAGCGTCTGGCGAATGGCCTGGGTCGGGACCGCGGCGATGACCAGATCGAGCTTGGCCAGGCCCTCATCGTCGAGCAGCACGTGGACCGAATCGGGCAGTGTGTAGCCCTGGAGCTTGGTGGACTCGCGGGTCTGGCGGAGGGCGGCGCTCTCTTCGGGGTCATGACCCCACATGAAGACCCTTGGCACGGGGCTTTCCCCGGTGCCCACGGCTCGGTCGCTCGAGCTCAGGATGTGGGCACAGACCGTGCCCATCTGCCCTAAACCCAGGACCCCCACTCGCAGGGGCCTGCCGATCGCCGGGTTGGGAGATTGTGGAGCCATTTTGCGCCTGGAGTCACGAACTCGCCGGTCGGGCGAGGCGTAGGGTAGCGGTCCGGGCCCAACCAGGGCTCGCGCTATCATTCCGGCCCTGCCGATCGCCCCTCGATCGCATGGTCCAGACCGAGAGCCCGACGGAGAAACGCCCCATGGCAATCCAATCCCAAGACCACGACCAGATCCACAGCGAAGGCAAGATGGCCTGCTGTGCCCACCACGAAATGGCGGGAATCGAGAAATGGATGTTCTGGTACCTGGTTGGAGGCGTGATGGTCATGATCACCGTCTTCGCGAACTGGTTCGGCTACCGAGAATCCTTGACCGCGCAGATCCCGGCGTTGATCGGGGCGGCGGTGCTGGGTGCTCCACTCATCTGGGCCGCGTTCACCGAGCTTCGCGGCGGACGGCCCTCCAGCAGCACGCTTGTTGCTATCGCCATCCTCGCGGCGATCGCGGCCAACGAGTATCAGACTGCGGGCTTGCTCGCGTTCATCCTGTTGGTCGCCGACCAGTTCGTGCGCCACACCGCTTTCGGTGCGCAGCGCGCGATCGAGGAACTTATCGAGCTGACGCCCGATATCGCACGCGTCATCCATGAGGATGGCCGCGAGCAGGAAGTAGGCCTCGACGAGGTCAAGGTCGGCCAGGTCGTTCGCGTTCGTCCCGGCGAAAACCTACCGGTCGACGGTCGGGTCGTCTCGGGTCGTTCCACGATCAACCAGGCATCGCTCACCGGTGAGGCCATGCCCGTCAGCGTGCACGCCGGCGACGATGTTTATGCGGGCACGACCAACCTGACCGGTCAGGTCGATGTCGAGGCGTTGCAAGTCGGAGGCGAGACCACGATTGGGAAGGTTACCGAGCTGATTCGGGTCGCCGAGGACAGCCGCACGCCCCGCCAGCTCTTGATTGAACAGGTCGCGCAGTTCTTCGTGCCGATCGCGTTGTCAGTGGCGGCGGTGGTTTGGTTTATCAACTCCCAGAGCCCGGTGCAGGCAGTCAAGGACGCCGCGGCGTCCAATGCCATTACCGTTCTCATCGTCGCGTGTCCCGCGGCTCTGCTCCTGGCGAGCCCGAGTGCGATGGTCGCGGCGTTCGCGTCTGCGGCACGATTGGGCATCCTGGTCAAGCAGACCAGCTACCTCGAAGCCGCGGCTCAGATCGACGCGGTTGTGCTCGACAAGACCGGCACGATCACCACGGGCAAGTTCGGCGTCAGCCGTCTGGTTCCTGCTGAGGGCATCGAGGGGGCCGAACTGCTCAACGCCGCGGCGAATGGCGAGCAGGCCTCCAATCACCCGCTCGCACGCTCGATCCTGGAAACCGCAACCGCGGCTCGGATCACCCCCGATGGCTCCACCGACTTCGAAGAGGTCCACGGCAAGGGCGTTCGCGCTCGCACCAGTCTCGGCGAGATCTGTGTCGGCCGTTCTTCGTGGCTCATCGAGCTCAACGCGGCCATCAAGGCCGAGGTCGAGAATGTCGAGCAGAAGATCGGCGGCATGACCGGTGTCCACGTCATGCGTGACGGCAAGTATCTGGGCGTCGTCGGTCTGGAAGACAAGGTCCGCGCCGGATCCAAGAACGTCATCAACGAGCTTCGCGATCTGGGCGTTCGGATGATCTCGATCTTCACGGGCGATCGGCTCAGCGTTGCCAAGCGGGTGGGCGTTGCCGTCGGCGTGGACGCGATCGAAGCCGAGTGCCTGCCCGAAGAGAAGCACCAGCAGATCGAGCAGCTCGTCAATCAGGGCTATCGCACGATGATGGTCGGCGACGGTATCAACGACGGGCCGAGCTTGGCCGCGGCTGATGTCGGCGTTGCGATGGGCCTGAGTGGCTCAGACATCGCGACCAACAGCGCGGGCGTCGCGCTCATGACCGACGATCTCAACCGCATCCCGTTCCTCATGCAACTCGCGCGTCGCACACGGACGATCATCGCCCAAAACATCGCGGCGTCAATCCTCATCGTGATCATCGGCCTTGTGCTCGCCTCC
>JAJDDL010000028.1 GCA_029260335.1 Phycisphaerales bacterium
GTCATCGACGCGTGCAAGGCTGCCAATGGCGGGCGGGGGATCCCGATTCGGGTCGGTGTGAACGAAGGCTCGATCATCGAGCGCAAGGACAAGCAAAAACGACTCAAAGAGCTCGGCGCAGTCTTCGGCGACCACAAGCACGGCTACCTCCTCGCGATCATGATCACCAAGCTCGAGGAATACCTCGACATTTTCCACGAGCGAGACTTTCACGACATCTGCATCAGCGCCAAGAGCATGGACGCGACGCTCACCATCGACGCGTACACCGAGATCGCCAAGCGGTTCGATTATCCGTTGCACCTGGGCGTGACCCACGCCGGGCCCAAGGAAACAGGGTGAATCCGCTCGATCGCTGCCCTCGGGACGCTTCTGAGCAACGGGATCGGCGACACGATCCGGATCTCCTACGCCTCGGACTCGGTCCATGAAGTCGAAGACGGGCTTGAGCTGCTCTACGCACTGGACCTGCGCGAGCGCAAGGGCGCCGAGCTGATCGCATGCCCGACCTGTGGCAGGATCCAGGTCGACCTCTTCACCCTCACCCAAGACGTGCGCCACAAACTCGCCGACGAGATTGAGGTGCCGATGAAGGTTGCGGTGATGGGGTGTGTGGTGAATGGGCCGGGCGAAGCCGAGGGCGCGGACGTTGCGGTCTTCGCCGGCGATCGGCGGGGGATCATCTACGTCCAGGGTGAGCGGGTCGCCAACGTGCCCGAGGAAGAGATCCTCGATCGATTGCTCGGCGAATGCAAGTCCTTCCAGGACCGGGTGCGCGCGGGCGAGGTGGAACTTGGGCAGAAGCGTGTGGACATCGTGCCGCCGGATCCGGTGGGGGAGTTGGGCAGTGGTTGGGAGAAGATGGCTGCCGAGCGGATCAAGGGTGCGGATCTGACGGTGGGGGAGACGTAGGAGAGCACCATCCTCGCATGGTGATCCTCGATGGCCCTCTCGGAACTGAACTCCTGATGCGAGGTGTTTCCACACCACTTCCGGGCTGGAGCGCGCACGCAATAGAAACCGCTCCCGACACCGTTGCGGCGATCCATCACGATTACGCCGAGGCCGGCGCGGACCACAAACGGTTCACGATCCCGGCGGACAGTTCCTCGGATCACCCGCAGGCGACGAAGGCGGCAGCTTGTACCGGAAATCCTGATCAATCCACTGCGTCTCGTCGGACATGTTCTCGGCACGCACGAAGCTCGCGTGTCCGTCCATGTACAGGATGTTGGCGCCCTTGCCGTGGCGGTAGGGCTCGGTGCGGCGATTGCCGCTATCCAATCGCACGTGCGCGCCGTTGTTCGCTCGGGCGTCATAGAAGACGCCGACGCGCCAGTTGGTCGCGTTGGGCGGGTACACGATCCGGTAGTATTGGCCGCTCGTATCCTCGGTGTAGCCGGTCAGGTAGTACACATCGCTCGGAAAGAGCATCGCGAATCGCTTGGTCACGGGCTTGAAGGACACCCAGTCGGGCTCGCCCTCGCTGTCTTTGTGAAATCCCATGCCGTTGTTGACGTAGTGGATCTGGTGGCCGTCGCGATCAGGTCGAGCGGGATCTCGAAAATACGGCGCGTCCTCGTACCAGTCATTGGGGATCACATCCCAGTTCTTCGTCGGATCGATATAGGGACGGTATCCAAGAGCCCAGGGCATGCTGTACCGATCATCGCGTCGGCACGGTTGGCCGCCGGCTTCGCGGATGATGTACTCATCGAACTCGTCGGCGTAAAACTGCTGGGCCATGCCGATCTGGCGCTGGTTGCTCAGGCATTGAACAGCGCGGGCTTGCTCACGCCCGCCGCGCAGCGCGGGGAGCAGGAATGAGATCAGCACGGAGATAATCGCAATGACGATCAGGAGCTCGATGAGCGTGAACCCGGCTCGCCCTGATGTGCGTGTCCGAACGATCATGAGCCAGGCGGACAGTCGCTTGGATCCCGCGGCGGGTTGTTCGGTGGGATCTTGTACCGATAGTCGAGATCGATCCAGCTCGTCTCGTCGGTCAGTTTCTCAGCACGCACGAACGTCGCGTGCCCATCCATGAAGAGCACGTTCGCGCCCTTGCCATGTCGGAATGGTTCGATTCGGATGGATGGGCTTCCTTGACGCACGTGCTGGCGGATGCGCGCGTCGTAGAAAATTGCGATGTCCCAGTTGGTTGCGTTCGGGCGATAAACGATGTTGTAGTTGCCGTTGTTCGGATCTTCGGTGTAGCCGGTGAGGTAGTACACGTCCGAAGGGAACTGGATCGCGTAGCGTTTGTGCATGGGCTTGTAGCTGCGGTAGACGACGTTGCCGCTTTGGTTGCGAATGAACCCCATGCCGTTGTTGACATAGTGGATCTGGTGTCCGTCGAGATCCGGACGTGCGGGATCGCGGTAGTACGGCGCGTCCTCGAACCAATCGTTGCGAATGACGTCCCAGCTGCGTGAACCATCCATGTATGGCCGATACCCGAGTGCCCAGGGCATGCTGTGGCGATCATCCTGGCGACACGCGTAGCCACCGGCCTCGCGGAGGATGAACTCGTCAAACTCATCGGCATACGCCTGCTGCGCAAACCCGAGCTGCCGCTCGTTGCTCATGCACTGGACCATCTTGCCCTGGGCCTTGCCCCCGGCGATCGCGGGCAGCAGAATCCCGATGAGGACCGCAATGATCGCGATCACGATCAGCAGTTCGATTAGCGTGAATGCTCTGGCTCGCATCGGTAGGACCTTCCTGCGCATCGGCGCGGCTATCCCCACGCAGCCCCGACTGGACTCTACAGCATACCACGATCTTGTGAAAAGGTGCCGCAATCAAAAATCCCCCGGGCATCGCCGGGGGATTCACTGGTCATTTGGGAGCAGGCTTCTAGGAGCTAGCGGGGAAACTCTGGCCCATCGCGAAGCTCGACATCCAGCCGGCGGGAGGTCGAGGGAGGCACCGTGATGGAGTCGGTGAGCCGAGACCACTTCTCGCCTGAGTCCTGGATCGCGTACCGCATCACGTCCGGGCGTGAGGGGTTCTCAGAGTTGTGACCCTCGTAGAACTTGATCGAGAGTTGCATGTCCACCGGCACATCC
>JAJDDL010000271.1 GCA_029260335.1 Phycisphaerales bacterium
CGATCGAGCGACGGATTCTCTGATGCCGTGGTTTCGTGCCGCTTGGCCGCCAAGCTCCGCAGCCGATCGATGCACGCGTCGTCGCTCGGCTCCTTGAAATCAATGGTCCCGGAGATCTGGGCGTGCATGTCCGCGCCGCCAAGCTCCTCGTCAGACACGTCCTGCCCGATCGCGGCTTTCACGAGCGCCGGACCCGCGAGATACAACCCGCTGCCCTCGGTCATAAGCAACGTGTCGCAAAGCACCGGCAGATACCCGCCGCCCGCAACGCAATACCCCATGATCGCCGCGACCTGCGGGATGCCCTCGGCTGAGATCACGCTGTTGAGATAGAAGATGCGCCCGAAGTCATCGGTATCGGGAAAGACATCCTCTTGCAAAGGCAGGAAGACTCCCGCCGAGTCCACAAGGTAGAGCAACGGCAGCCGGGCGTTCCGCGCGATCGTCTGCGCCCGGATGATCTTCTTGCACGTCATCGGAAAGAACGCCCCGGCCTTCACGGTCGCGTCATTGGCGATGATCATGTGCGGCTTGTCGTGCACCCGACCCACGCCCGTGACCACGCCCGCAGCCGGCGCCCCGCCATGCTCGGCGTACATGCCGTGGGCATACCAGAGCCCTAGCTCCTGGAAGGTCGACTCGGGGTCGATGAGCTTCTCGATCCGCTCCCGGGCGGTCAGCCGGTCCTTGGCGTGCTGGCGATCGATGGCCTTGGGCCCGCCGCCGGCACGGATCCGGTCCTGCTCGCCCAGAAATGAGCCAACAAGCTCCTGCCACTGCTGCCGTGGGGACGCCTGGGGAGTTGTCTGGGACTGATCGGCCATGTTCGCTCCCTGTGGGGTGGCCCAAAGCCTAGGTCGGGCGCTCTGGCGGGCCGGTCTGTGCCGATCTGGCAAATTGGTGAATGAATTGTCCTAGGTAGTTGGCATACGTCCGAATCGGTGGCACCTTGGAGGCGGAGGACGCGATGCGCCCGTGTTGGGTGCGTGGCTTTTCGTTCGTGTGGGCGGTGCATGCCCCTGATGGCAGGCCAGATAGCTGGCCTCGTGGCAGGTGCGAGAAGGGAGATCTCGATGAAGCTCTTGACGATGATCGCGGCGGGCACGATTGCCAGTGTCGCCCAGGCCGATGCGTTCTTCATCGTGACCGAGGGTGTTTTCGACATCACCGATGTCAACGGCGACGTGTACACGGGCGAGCTCGCTACCACCGTGGGCACCCAGGTCGGCCCCTTCGATTTCGGCTCGGTCACCGGCGGCTTTGAAGCAACCCTGACCGACCCAGGCCCGATCTCCGGCAGCTTCAGCCTTATCAGCAGCGGAGGCGATGGCACCGTGGAGATCGGCTACGAAGGCACCGTAGTCGGCGACGATGTCACATTCTCATACGCCGCGAACTGGAGTGTCACCGACGCGACCGGGATCTACGACGGTCTCACCGGCGATGGCGACCTTTCTGGCTCACATTTCTTTACCGGCATCGATGACGGCATCGTGAGCCTGACCATCCAGGGCGATCTGGTGCCCGCGCCCGCAACGCTGGCGTTGCTCGGCGTCGGCGGATTGGTCGCCTCACGACGGCGGAGATAGACGGCGGAGATAGATAGAAAGACGCCCTTCGTGCGAACGACGCGGGTGACAAGGGTGGTTGCGTGAAACAGCCACTGAGAAGAGAGAGCGAGGAGATTTAGAGATGACCAAGCGAATCGCAATAATCGTCGGCATGGCGGTCGCAAGTGCGGCGCAGGCCGACTTCTTCCTGGTCGGCACCGAGGGCTCGTTCGAGGTGACCGACACCAACGGCGATGTCATCGATGCGACACTCGAGACCACCGTCCAAACCCAGTTTGGTGGATTCAACTTCCAAGATGTTTCGGGGAGCTTCACCGCCAACCTCATCGATGGCGGCGATATCACCGGCTCGCTCGATCTGAATGGCGTCGCCGATATCGACGTCATCTCGATCGACTTCACCGGCACGGTGGACGACGGCGACGATTTCTTCTCCTACGCCGGCTCGTGGACGGTCTCCGGCGCTTCGGGCATCTACGACGGGCTCACCGGTGCAGGCACGCTCTCGGCCTCGAGCTTCTTCCAACAGGCCGATGGTGGGTTTACCACGCTCGATGTGCAAGGCGACTTGGTGCCCGCTCCCGCGACCATTGCGATTCTTGCCGGGGCAGGCCTCGGCATGACTCGCCGGCGCAGGGCCTAGTTCACACGACCGCTCAGTCTGATCTTTCGGGGAGAGACGAATGCAACGGATCGCAACACTTGGCCTCGCACTCGCCCTGGGCGGTGCCGCACAAGCCGATTTCATCCAAGTCCAAGCCGAGGGCACGTTCGAGCTTGTGCAGGTCAACCAAGACCAGGTGGATATCACGTTCGACGCCGCGGTCTTCGCGCAGGTCGGCGGCTTCGGCATTACCGCCGCGACAGGCGAAGCATCGCAGCTGTTCACCGGCGATCCGACCGATGATTTGCTCGGCACGGGCGAGCTCGTCGGCGCAACCCAGGACGACGTGCTCAACATCAGCTTTGAAGGCGTGGTGTTCCCCGGCGACGCGAGCGCGACCTTTGCCGGCACCTGGGAAGTCACCGGCGCTACCGGCGCATACGACGGGCTCACCGGTGGCGGCGAGATGTCGGGCTTCTATCGCTTCGTGGACGCAGACAGCGGCCAGTTCGGCGTCGTGTTCCAGGGCGATCTCGTCCCAGCGCCTGCAACCCTTGCACTCCTCGGTGCCGCGGGACTCGGTCTCGCTCGTAGACGGCGATAAAGAAACATTCCTTGAGATTCTCCGCCCTCGCTGCCAATCCGCAGCGGGGGCGTTTTTGTTGTGATTCTGCCCTGCCACGCACAATCGCAGCGCGAAACGCGAATACCCGGTTCACCAAGAATCCTAGTTGAGCGACTCCTCCTATCTGTGGAGGCCCGTACGCTCTAGCGCGCAGGGGGTTCATTCATCTCGCGGCAGGCTCGGCTTCGCGCACCTGAGCCTCACGGAGCACGCTCATGCTGATCTTCCTCGTCGCTGTGGTTCTTGCCGTGTCGCTCGTTGCAGGTGCGATTCAGGTCAAGATCGATTTTCTCCGGCTCCCGATGCTCATCGGTGCATTGGTAATACTGCTCCTGGGCATCGTGGGCAGCTCATTCCGTTACGTGGGCGAGAACCAAGTCGGCATTGTCGTGAAGAACACCTTTGGCGCAAGCTTGCCCCCGGGCAAGATCATCGCGACCGAAGGCGAAAAGGGCCCGCAAGCCGAGATGTTGCCCCCGGGTTGGCACCTCTGGCTCTGGCCCATCATCTTCGACGTGGAACTGGTGCCGATCCAGGTGATCAAGGAAGGCGAGGTGGGCCTGCTCACCGCGTCCGACGGCGAACCGTTGCCCGCCGGTGCCATCTATGCGCCCGAATGGAACGCAGATGAGTTCAAGAAGATGGCCGAGGACGCAAAGTTCTTCCTCACCGAAGGCAATGGCAACAAGGGCCCGCAGACCTCCGTGCTGACTCCGGGCAAGTATCGCCTCAACACGAAGCTCTTCACAGTTGATGTTGTGCCGGTGACGAACGTGGAGAAGGCCACCGTTGCGGTTGTCAAGTCCAATGTGGGCGACGAGGCGCCGGCGGCTGTTGACGAGAACCCGCTCGTCGAGAAAGGCGAGCGAGGTATCTGGAGCACGGCCCTGCTGCCCAAGCAGTACTACCTGAATACCAAGGCCTTTGAGATCACCAGTATCTCGACCGCCAAGAACGTCGTGCGATATACCAAGATGGGCAAGGACGACGGGCCGCTGGGCGAGGAAAGTGAGATCACGGTCCGCTCGTCAGACGGCTTCACCTTCCCGGTCGATGTGCGCATCGAGTATGAGATCAAGCCCGCCGATGCACCGCTGGTCGTGGCCAACTTCTCCGACGACCAAGACCGACTCCGCGAGCGATTGAACTCGGCCGTCCGCGCGATCTTCAGAAACAACGCCGAGAGCGTCAAGGCCCTGGACTACGTCCAGCAGCGGTCCGCCCAGGAGAGCCAGTCTCTGCTGTTGCTCGGCGAGGAGATGCGCAAGGTCGGCGTTTCGATCACCGCGGTCCGCATCGGCGATGTCGGCGACGAGGAAACGCTTGGAGAACTGCTCAAGACGCAAACCACGCGAGAGATCGCGCTGCAGGAACAACTCACCTATCAAGAGAAGCAGCGCGCCGCCGAGCAAGAGAAGGAATACAACCGCACGCAGCAGGAAGCCGTGGAGGAAAAGCGCCTCGCCACGGCAAGCTATGAGGTTCAGATCGCCGAGCAGGACAAGGAACGTCGGATCATCGAGGCAGGGGCCGAGGCTGAGGCGATCAGAATCCAGGCCGAGGCCCAGGCCCAGGCCTACCAGCTCATCGCCGAGCAGATCGGTCAGGGCAACGCCGCCCTCGTTGAGATCCTCAGGGTCGTTGGCGAAGCTGGCATCCAGATCACGCCTCGCGTCATGGTGGTGGGGGGTGAGAGCGGGTCTAGCAACGCCGAGACCACGGCACTCATCGGCACCATGCTCGATTCGATGGTGTCCAAGGATCCGGGCGAGTAAGAGCCCGCCCAGAAGCGAATCCTGAACGTCCACGGCATCGGCGCGCTTATACTCGCGCCGATGTCAGCAAACTACACCCGAAGGCGGGACTTGTTCCTGGATGCAGGCCTGGCAGACGCCGAGCAGGCGGTTACCCAGATCCGCGCAGAGGCCGATGCGCTCGCTCTGAGCGAGTGTGACGCGTGTGAT
This sequence comes from Phycisphaerales bacterium, assembly GCA_029260335.1. Classification (GTDB taxonomy): domain Bacteria; phylum Planctomycetota; class Phycisphaerae; order Phycisphaerales; family UBA1924; genus S146-42. Next base: position 4,765 of record JAJDDL010000271.1, read on the forward strand.
CTCGCAGATCGGCTTACGGATACTGCGCCCCAGCGCCAAGCCGTGTTGGGCCCCGAGCGGACACGCTTGCTCGCCGACGCCGCGGAGTGGCTCTTTGATCGAGGCGGAGATCTCGCGACGATCCTCTGGCAAGCCCATCGGATCGGGCCGCCCGAGCAGGCATGCCCGATTGGTGCCATCGTGCTCACGATCGCCGAGCGACTGTTCTCGGCGGGTCGCGATCGCGAAGCCGCGGCTCTCTTGCGTTTCCTCGTCGAGGTCGACTTCGACTGGGGCGATCTCTATCAGCAGCCGGGCCTCGCGTACGAGTTCTTCAAGCCGCGCGAGCCCAATCCGCTGGTTTGGGAGCTTCTGAAATACATCGATCGGCGAGTGCACGAGACCGCCGAGCGCGGCCTTGACCAAGTCCGCATTCTCGAGCTCGGTTGCGGCACGGGCAACGACGCGCTGGGTTTAGTCTCCAGCGACAGAGTCGTCGCGTATCGCGGGATCGACATCTCCGCCTCTGCCTTGGACGAACATCGTCACCGCATGCAACCGGTCCTCAAGCTCAGGCCCGCCTTGCACCATGATCTCACCAAGGGCGATCTGGTGAGCGTGCTTCGCGCCCAGCCTGTCCAGGACCGCTTCAACGTCGCGTACTCGTACTCCAGCTTGCACTACTTCAACTCCGAGGAACTCCAAGAGATATTTGACCTGGGCCGGCGAATCCTGGAGCCGGGTGTCGGGCTGTTCGCCTTTGGGATCAAGGGGCACGGCAGCATCTGGGACGGCCAGGGCGTGCCGCTCTATCGACCCGATGTCTGGGTGAACCTGGACGGCCAATCGCGGTGGTTCCCCTCGAAGGCAGCGCTCGCGGACATGATCGTGCGCCACGGCTACGAAATCCGATTCCACCAGCTGCACGATCACTGGAGCTACAGCGAACGCGGCGAACGCGACGTGTTCCATTACGTGGTCTGCTCACCACGCAAGTAGGTCAACGCAAATCGCCCCGCAGCGGACGCCTGAACCCGGAGGCGGGGCCCCAAGCGCGAACCGCTGCGAGGCCGAAGCGTGAGAGCAAAAATCAGCCAACCCGGCAAGGAGCCGGGTCAGCCGAGTGGGGGGCTAACCAATCGAGCTTCCAACAATGCTCCAGAAGGCATCGCCTAGCTCGGCCTCAATCAGATTCGTAAACGCGTTCTCGACCGCGTCGATCAGCTCGAGATTGCTCGAGAGAACGCTCAGGGCATCAAGAACTGAGCCACCCGATCCATCGGGCATCTCAGACAGAATCACGTCGTACGCGCTGATGATGTCGCCAAAGTCAAGGAATGCTCCATCGCCATCGAAATCTCGGACGCCGTCATCACCACCGAGCACCAGTTCGAACGCGTCCATGATCGCATCGCCCGCGCCCTCGGCGGGATCGTCGCGAATCAACTCCTCGATCTGGTCATTGGTAAACGCGCTCTTGATGACACGGTTGGCCTCGTGCATCGCCGGGCCCGCGACCGCGTTTAAGTCCTCCGCGGCGGTCATCAACGCGACGAACTCTTCGGGCAACTCACCAAGGCCCAGTTCCAACTGACCTAGCAGAGAGATGAAATCGTCGTCAAGCCCAACGTGTTCACCGGAGTCATCGTCGTTTCCACCGCCCCGATCGTCGGTGCCGTCATCATCCGAGCCATCTTGGGAATCATCGTCATTCCCACCGCCCTGGTCATCGGTGCCGTCATCGTTCGAGTCATCGCGGGAGTCGTCGTCGCGAGAATCCTCGTCCGCATTATGATCGCGGGCTTCATCGTCGCGTCCGCGGAAGTCATCGTCCCCGTCCTCGCCATAGAGCTCGTCTGATCCACTGTTGCCATTGAGGTCGTCGTTGCCGCGGCCGCCGTGGATGAGATCATCGCCAGCACCGCCGCTGACTCGATCATGCCCGTCATCGCCGTGCAACTCGTCGTCGCCGCGTCCGCCCTTGAGTTCGTCGTTGCCTTCCCCGCCATGGAGAGTGTCAACTCCATCATCGCCGCGGAGTTTGTCGGCTCCACCGCCGCCGTTCAGAATGTCATCGCCCTTGCGGCCACGGAGGATGTCGGCCCGATCGCCGCCGGTCAGAATGTCGTCGCCGGCCCCGCCAAGCAATCGGTTTCTGCTGTCCCCGCCGGTGATAACGTCATCGCCCCGGCCGCCTTCAATACGAAACCGGGTGAGCCTGCCCCGGTCATTGAAGAACTCGCCCGAGACTTCCGCCGAATCATCTCCCTGACCGAGCCGCACGCGAACGCGCCTGACACCTTCAAAGATGGTGCCGTCCTCAACTCCTTCGACGCCCGAGACTCGAACCTGTCCGTCGACGTCGGTGGCGTCGACGATTATGGCGTCGTCGCCATCGGTACCTCGTAGCTCGAGTGAACCCCCATCAAGGTTCGCTGAGAGAAGCTTGCGCTGCTCTAGATGCTCGAGCCCGAGGCCTAGGTCCTTGTGCGGATCACCTGATGTTGACATAGCTGTGTCTCCTTGCAAGACGCAGAAGCGAATGCTGTGCCACTGCGCGAAATGGATTGCCACGGCCTTCAGGCCGTGGTCGGCAGGAGTCGGATTTGCAATGTTGGCCATGCCCGGCCAGACAACTGGTCATGGAACAAGGGCTGGCAGGATGATGGTGCAAACGCGAGTTCGCTCGTGCCAGCGGATTTGTCCCGGGGGCGTGGAGAATCCGGTTCCTCGGCGTAACAGTTCGCGAACCCACCCCATGCTCACAATCCCCACTCTGGGGTGATTCTCTTGGGCACCTCGTCGTGAATCCCGGTTTTACCGGATCCGTCGGCTCGCGTGCGGCTCGGTGATGACGCCGCAATGGCCCCATGTTCGCGCATCGCCCGGGTGCTTCGACGCGGCCCGTTCAACCGAATCGATTCATTTGCAAACCGAGTGGGCCGCGTCCGGAAATGGGGGCATATTTGGCTGGGCGGTCGGGCGCCCTTGGGGAATAGGTCTGTAAAGGGGATATGACTATGAATCGTCTCGCATGGCTGGGTCTCATCGCCGCCAGCTCAAGTCCAAGCCTTGCCCATGTGCGAGTGAACACTCCCAACGGCGGAGAGTCTCTGGAGGTCGGAACCAACTACATCGTCGAGTGGGAAATCGTCATCATGCACGACACCCAGAACTGGGACGTGTTCTACTCCACCGAATCAAACGGCGGGGCCTGGGATCAGATCGGGTTCGATCTGCCCGCAGGCGACACTTCTGTGGGCAGCATCCACACATTCGAGTGGACGATCCCAGACAATCTCGCACCCGACGCGTGGTTGCGGGTCGTCCAAGACAACTCCGGGCGAGACTACGAAGACGTGAGCGATGGGAGCTTTGCGATCGTTCCGGCACCAAGCTCTGCCGCCCTGTTGATGTTGGCCGGTGTCTGCGCGACCCGGCGGCGCCGCACGCGCTAACAGTTCTTGAATGATTAATCAAGTGGCCCGAGCGCGGACGGATCCTGCCGTACTAGTGCGGCACTTCCTTCACCGCGTTGCGATTCCAGGACGGCACACGGATCACAATCGGCCCATCGCCTTCGACCTCGCACTGGCAGCTCAGTCGGCTGTTGATCTGCAGCCCCGGAGCTTCCTCGACCCTGTCCTCCTCGGCTTCGGTCGCCTCAGAAACCTGATCGTCGCCATCTTCGAGATAAATGTGGCATGTGGAGCATGCACAGACGCCGCCGCAGGCGTGCTCGATATTGATGCCCGCCTCGATCGCGACTTCGAGAAGATGCTCGCCCTTGGCGGCCATCAGATCCCACTCGCGTTGGTCGGTGTCGGTCAGAGCGTGGGGGTCCTCGAGGATGATCTTGACGGGCACCTCCTTGGGGCCCTCAACCTCGGAATGGTGCATGTGCATGGGACGTTTCCTCAACTGAGAATCAGAATCAATCAAGCGTAGGCGAGAGGCCGCAGTCCTGCTATCTTTACCGCACGCCATGGAAGGCCCCACCGACACCACGCTCAGCGTCGTCGCTCCCGCTCACAACGAGGAGGGCAATGTCGAAGCGCTTGTCAAGGCCGTGGGCGATGCGCTCACGCCAACCGGCATCCCCTTCGAGTTTCTCATCGTGGACGACGCCTCCACCGATCAGACCGCAGCGCGGGTGCAAGATCTTCAAGCCGCCCATCCATGGCTTCGGCTCATCTCGCTCGGACGTCCTGCTGCCGGCGGCGGCAACGGCCAGTCGATCGCCTTCAAAGTCGGCTTCGCGCGGGCGCGCGGCGCACTCATCGCCGTACTCGACGCAGACCTGCAGAACGACCCGGCGGACTTGCCCGCGATGCTCGAACTTATGCAAGCCGAGAACGCAGACTTCGTCCAAGGCGATCGCTCTGCGGCTCGTCGTCAAGGCGACGCCTGGGTACGCCAGGTCACGTCGGTCATCGGCCGCATGTCCCGAAGAATCATCCTCGGCGACCAGGTTCGCGACACCGGTTGTTCCTTGCGCGTGATGAAACGAGAGATCGCCCTGCGCCTGCCGTTGGAGTTCAAGGGCATGCACCGGTTCATCCCGGTGACCGCAAGCCAGATGGGCTACAAGGTCATTCAGATGCCGGTGAGCCACCATCCGCGCCACGCCGGCGAAACCAAATATGGCATGGGCATCTTGCCGAGGGCCATCCCGGGCTTTATCGACTGCTTCGCCGTGCGTTGGATGCGAGCGCGCAGACGCCATCCTGTGAGCGTGACCGAAGCGCCGATGGAAGCGGAGGTTGAGGTTTCGATCGATGTCGGTCTCGGCGCACCGCTCAGGGAGCACGGCGGTTGAAACCCGGCCCGATCATCGCGATGATTCTCTTGCCATTGCTCGGGCTGTGGCTTATTTGGAACCGGCCGAATCCGGTCGGCAACACGCCCTTGCGTGCGAATGCCGAGGTGCAGCACGTTCGAATCGGAAACTCAAGCGGGCTGATCGAGGTTGTTCTGGAGCCGGATGGGAGCAATTCGTTTCGTTTTCTGCTCGATGAGCAACCTTCGCCGGTGCTCAACGACGAGGCGATCAAGAACCTCCTGGGCGACCGGGTCCATGCCCAGCTCATTTCCGGTCCAACCAACCCGTTGTTTCGACTCTTCAACATCGCGAACTGGGGGAGCATGATCTGGGTCGTGGTGGGTCTCGGCGGGCAGGCCGTGTTCATGAGCCGGTTTCTCATCCAGTGGATTGTGTCGGAGCGGAAACGTGAATCGGTCGTGCCTCCGGTCTTCTGGTGGATCAGCCTGGTCGGTGCCATCTTCCTCTTCGCGTACTTCATCTGGCGACGCGATATCGTGGGGGTCCTCGGCCAATCGACAGGCGTCGTGATCTATGCCCGCAATCTGCGGCTTATCCACAAGCAGACCAAGCGGCTCGCACGCACCGACGCCGTCGCACCTGAGGGCTCGGAGCATGGGCTGGACCCCGCATCCGACACAAAGAAACCTGGGCCGTGATCGTGGCAATTCCAGTATTTCGCTCTTGCCAGACCCGGCAAGATCGCCGACACTAATCACATGCAGGTCTACTTGGACAACGAGCCGCTGAGTGTTGATCGCCTGACGATGAGGTCCGCGTTCGGAGCGGCAATCGAGTCGGCGCGAGGGCTGGGGCGGGTGATCGTGGAGGTCGTCGCCGACGGGCAACCCGTCGCGGGGACGGTTCTGGCCGATCCGCCGGACGATCCACTCGATGGCGACGAACTGCGTTTCACCTCCGTCGAGCCTTGGTCCATGGTCTACGAGATCATGCATGAGTCCGCCGAGGCGTTGGAAGCCGCGAGCGCACACCAGCGTCGCGCGAGCGAGCACCTGCTCGATAGCAAGCTCGACGAGGCCCGCGAGGATATCGACGTCGCGATGGGTATTTGGCAGCAGGTTGTGATGGCCATCCAACGCAGCGGCCAACTCCTGGATATCGATATCGAAACCCTCGAGTTTGGAGATCCGCCAACCCCACTGGGCGAAAGGGTCAAGGGGCTTGCGCAGCTCCTCACAACGTTGACTCAAGGCGCACAGAACGAGGACTGGTCCAGCCTCGGCGACCTGCTCGCCTACGAACTCGAAGAGGAAGCCGAGAACTGGCGCGAGATCGTTGTGTCGCTCGCCAAAGCGGTGCGCGACGAGAATGTCTCGCAATAACCCCGACCAAAGTGTGGGCGACGGCGACGCCACGGATGATCCGCGCGCAAAGCGGGCCGCGTCCGGTCCAAGGAATCCCAAGCCCAAGCCGGGCACCAACCCATTCCGTCGCGAGAGCCTCGCTCGAAGAGATCTGGAGATGGCGTGGCATTCACGCGACTACGCGGGAATCGCGAGTCTCGCAGAAACGCTCCGAAACTCTCGCGCGGTCATTCGTGAGATGGCCCTCGAGGCCGGGGCCGTCAGTGTGATCAACCGTATTGCGCAGTTGCAAGAGACACCCCAGTCCGGTTGTGTGCTGGTGACACCACCCTTGGTCGGCGCAGAGGGGCGTGGCTATCGCGACGACGCATGGACGCGCCAGATTGCGGTCCTGCTCGTAACGCGCGAGCCGCGTACGAAAGCCGGGCTCTGGCCCGTGGTTGCGGTGGGGGAAGGCTCACACCGAGGTTACGTCCAACCCCCGCCGGGCGTGCGCGAAGTGCCCGCCACCGTGTGTCGAGACGAGATGAGCTCGCTCCCAGAACCAGACTGGTTCCTCAGCGCGTCCAAGGCCATCGGTGAGGCGGTGCTTAAGAAAACCGCGGAGCTGGAACATCCTTCGTGGCGGGTTGAGGACCTGCTCAACGCCGTGCTCGCGCATCCTGATGATGAAGCGATTCACGATGCGCTCGCGGAGGCGGCGCTCGAAGCCGCTCGCACCGAAGAACCCGAGGGCACTCGGCCGGATTCCTCAGATCCATTCTGTTTCTGAGTCGCAATCGAGTCTGACCATTCGTCAACGACACCGTCCTGCGAGCCCAAAGCGCAAGCGAGGTTTCTTCAAAGCTTCAAGAGCTTCCAAGCGGTCAGAGATCGTTCGCGATCACGTACGACTCGGCTACCGCGGATACCCGCGCCCGCGATGCCCATGTCGATCGCCGTAGTAGTAGTCCTCGCGGCGGTCGTAGTAGTAACCGTCATCGCGGTAGCCACTGTGCCCGCCATACCCGCGCCTGTCGGCACGTCGGTTCTGATCGCCAATGACAGCGCCACTCACGCCGCCGATGATCGCCCCGGCCGCTGCGCCCTTGCCCATGTCGCCAGTCAGGCTCCCTAGGCCCATGCCTGCGAGCCCGCCCAACGCGGCACCGGTCAGCCCGCCGCCGACACCGTTCGAGCATCCGCCGGCAAAGAGAACGAACCCTGCCCCGGCGGTTGCCAGTCCGAGTTTCTGGATCTTGCGAGTCATGACGTCCTCCATTTCTGCCTCAGGTCCAAAGCGAGAGGCTCATGTAAGTATACACTAGCTTACGAACCGTGGTTGCCCAAACTTTGTTCCCAAACCAGAGTTTTCTTGGGGAACTTATCGGACTAGTTCCAGCTACAGCCCTTGGGCCAGTCCTCAGGATGCTGATCCTCGGCTCGCCGAAGCAGGCTCGATATCGCCGACAACTCGTGCTCCACGACACCCGCTCGCTTCGACGCATTCGGCTCTGCAAGCAGCCGATACCGCACCTCTGAATCCGATAGCATCGTGAACGAGATCAACTCCAGCACCGCCGTCGTCGGCACCTCTTCGTTCCGCAGGTACTCCAGCACCGGATCGGCCGCCGCCATCCTGCGCAAGGGCCCGTTCGAGAGCGCCGCTTCCAACCGATCACGCACCCCCAAGAGCTCATTCTCATCGCTGTGAACGCCAAACGGCTCCAGCACCGCGCGGCGGTACTGATGCTCCTCGTCGGGCATCACAAGCTCGGCGATCTTCGCCCGGCAAACGCCATGCAACAGAATGTTGTACCGACCATCGGGTAACTTCTCATGTTGCACGAGTTGGCCAATGCACACGACCGGACGAACCGGCGGGTTGCCGTGATACTCCTGCTCCCACTTCGCGCCATCAAAGACCGCCATCGCGATCTGGCCGGCGCCATCCAGCACGTCCTCGACCATCTGGCGATAACGCGGCTCAAAGATGTGAAGCGGAACAACCTGCTGGGGAAGCATCGCAAGTGAGGCCAAAGGGAAAATCGGCATGGGCTTGCCGAAGTTCACACTAATCGCTTGCTGGTCGGACATCGACATCCCTTTCGGATACTCCATGATAGAGATGCACGAGCCCCGGCGTTGTGCGCGCATGATCAAACATGATGAAAGTAGTTCAGAGACGTTCGAGCGATTCGCGGGTGAGATCACCCCCCGCCGAGCCCGTGTTGACGGTGCTCGTGGGCTCAAAGAGCATGACGTGGCACTCGGCATTGGCCACCGGCCGATGCTCCACGCCTCTGGGCACGATGATCATCTCGCCCTCACGGACCTTGACCGACCGATCGCGAAACTCCATCGTCAAACTGCCGTGCAGCACGAAGAACGCCTCATCTTCATGCTCGTGGGAGTGCCAGACAAACTCGCCCTGCAGCTTTGCGAGCTTGATGTGCTGGCCGTTGAGCTCGCCGATGATCCGCGGATTCCAGTGATCCTGGAACAACGCGAGCTTCTGCTCGATGTTGATCGCGTCGGCGGACATGTTCACTCAACCCTCGGCGAGCGGATCTGGTTTGTAGAGCTTGGTATCCAAACCCCAGTGCTTCTGCGTGAAGTTGCCGCCCATGTCAAACGCGTCGGTCCGATCCGGCCGCGCGGTTTGCAACGCCATCTCGGTCTTCGCGTCCAAGTTGTCTAAGAGCGAGACAAAGATCGCCTCGGGCGTCGCCGGGATCTTCGCGGCGCCATACTCCGGCACGCCGTGATGGCTGATGATGATGTGCTGGAGCACCGTCATGGCGCCATGCGGCAAGCGCACGCCCTTGCTCGTCATCACCTGTTGGGCCTTGTCGTGGAGCATGATCGCGCCCTCGACAATGTGCCCGATCAGCTCGCCCCGATCGGTGTAGGTAAACGGGCCGTCGCACGCCAACTCGCGCGTCTTGCCCAGATCATGCAAGAACAGCCCAACAAGAACCAGGTCGCGATTGAGCTTGGGATACAAGGGCAGCATCGACTGCGCCAGGTTCATCAGTTGCAACGTGTGCGTAAGCAAGCCGCCGATGTACGCATGATGCAGTGCTTTCGCCGCGGGCGAGCGACGGAACGCTTCCATCAGATGCTCGTCTTCGAGATACGTTTCCACGAGCGCCTTCATCGCAGGATGCTCAACAGTCCCAAGAAGCTGCGAGAGCTCTGCAAACATCTCATCGAGCGAACGCTCGGCGGTCGGCAGCAACTCCGCCAGTTGCTGCTGGCTCGGCTCGAGCGAATCGATGCGATGGATGATGATTTGCATATCGCCCTGATACGCCTGGGTCTCACCCT
>JAJDDL010000272.1 GCA_029260335.1 Phycisphaerales bacterium
GGGCCTGCCGAGGTGGGTGAGCGTCGCGGGAGGGATTGCGTTTGTCGCGTGCTGGGTGGTGAGAGTGCTCTGAAAAGAGGCCCTGGCGCAAGCCTGGGCTTTCCCCGGTGGGACTGGCATACCTGCCGGTCATCGCGAACCGATACGAAATCGAACAAGCTAGGGTGGTTTGAGTGAGTCCTCGTACGAATGCCACGCCGAGCGTGCAATCGAGTGGCCTTCGTCGCAAGGCCTCCTCAGACCACGGCACCGGTAGGCTTGCGTGCGAGTTTGGTTGAGCCGACCGTCTGGAAGGCGGTGCTACCGCGCTTGCGGTGATGACGTGACACGGCGGAAAAGAGGCCCTGGCGCAAGCCAGGGCTTTTGCACCTTGTTCGCGGCGTGACATTACAACGTCCCACAAGCCCAGGCTTGCGCCAGGGCCTCCTATTGCGGATTGAATGGGAACGCAGCGGGGGCGATCAGCGTGGCAAGGGCAGCAACGATCAAGGTCAACGGAACTCCCAATCGCATGTAATCGCTGAATCGGTAGCCGCCTGGGCCCGCGACCATGAGGTTGGTGACAAAGCCGACCGGGGTCATGAAGCTGCACGCGGCCATGACCATGAGCGTCAGGACGTAGGGCTCTGGATTGACCCCCGCGTCGGCGGCGATCGCCATGGCGATCGGGAACATGAGGACCGCGGCTCCCTTGTTGGTGACGAGCTGGCAGAAGATGCTTGTGAGCAGGGCGAACACGAGGAGCATCGCGTGGTTGCCGAGATCGAGAGCGCCGAAGACGCCTTCAGCGATGAACCCCGCGGCTCCGCTCTGGTCCATGGCCTTGCCGATGCCGAGGGCGGCGGCAATGACGATCAGCACCTGCCAGTTGATGCTCCTGCGGGCCTGACTGCCGGTGGTGCATCGGGTGTAGACCATGAGCATCGCACAGAGCATCGCGGCGATCAGGGGATGGATATCCCGCGCTGGCAGGTCGACGCCCGGGAGGAGGTTGATAACGCCGAAGATGAACTTGCCGGGGATCGTGAGCAGCGCGACCAGGAGCCCGAGGATGCTCAGGGCGAGCCACGCACGTTCATGTCGGACGTTTTGGGCGCTCGCAACGCTTGAGACGAGGTAGAAATCGCCGCTGTTACGGAAGGCTTCGATGAAGCCGTGATGGGTGCTGAGCAGGAGCGTGTCGCCGGCCTGGAGGGTGATATCACCGATCTTGCCCGCCAGGCGCTGGCCGCCGCGATGGACGGCGATGATCGCCGCGTTGTAACGCGTGCGGAACTGGCTCTGGCGGACGGACATGCGAATCAAAGGCGAGGTGTGGCTGATGACCGCTTCGACAATCGTGCGATCCCGGCGGTTTGCCTCGATCTTGGTGACTTGGTCGGTCGCCGGCACGAGGCCCTTGATCTTCATGAGATCGACGACCGATTCGACGACGCCGACGAACACGAGCCGATCGCCCGCTTGAACGATGACCTCGGGGCTGACCGCGGGGATGATGTCGGCCTGGCGTTCGATCTCGCTCAGAAACAGGCCCGGGAGCTGGCGGAGCCCGGCGTCCTCGATGCTCTTGCCAACGATGGGGCTGGTGGGCTCGACGGTGAGCGCCACGGTGTACTGGCGTCCTTCAGCGCCCTCGGCGTCAGGCGTGATCCGTTCGGGGAGCAGCCAACGCCCGGCGACGGCGATGAAGGCGATGCCCACGATCGCGGCGGGGACGCCGATGATCGCCATCCACCAGAACTGCTTCAGCGTCGAGGGTCTTTCGATCCCCATTTGGGTCAAGCCTTGGGCGATGACCTGCTCGGCTTCGGTGAGTTGCTCGGCGGGCACGGCGAGGCCTTCGACATAGCCCACGTAGAGCTGGTTGATCGCGAGGTTGGTGCTCGTGCCTATGAGCGTGCAGGCCCCGCCCATGATCGCGGCAAAGCTCAGGGGCATGAACAGGCGTGATGGACTCAGACGCAGCCGGCGGGACCAGTCCTGCACGATCGGCAAATACATCGCGACGATCGGCGTGTTGTTCATGAACGCGCTCATGACGGCGACAGGGGCCATAAGCCGGATCTGGGCGCCGGCGAGGGTCTTTGGTCTGCCGAGCATGCGTTGGGCAAGCACGCCCATGGCGCCGGTCTCGTTGAGGCCCGTGGCGACGACGAAGAGACACGCAATGGTGAGGATCGAGGGGTCGGCAAAGCCCGAGATGGCGCTGGTGAGATCGACCGCGCCGCCGACGATGAGCAGGGTGAGTGCGCCGAGCATGGCGGTGTCGGTGCCGACGCGGTTGCTGAGCAGGCCGATCACCAGCAGGGCGACGATGATGAGGGTGTAGACGGCTTCTGGGCTCACGCGATCTCCCCGGGGACTCGAAGCGGGATTATCGACTCAACGGGGCCCCAAGGTGAAGCCTGGCGCGGTTGGCGATACGCTTTGCCCATCATGATCGAGATGATGGACATGATGGGCGGGGCCAGCGGGCTTCTGGGCGTGGTCGAGGTGGTGCCAAAGGAGGGGCTCTGGAGCCTGCTCGCGGCACTGTTGGCCTTGACGGTGCTGGAGATCGTGCTCGGCATCGACAATGTGGTCTTCATCGCCATCCTCGCAAGCAAGCTCCCGGCGGCTCAGCAGGCGTTCGCTCGGCGGATCGGGTTGCTCCTGGCGATGGTCGGCCGGATCGGGCTGCTGCTGATTATCAAGTGGCTGGTGGATTCGTTGAAGGGCGAGTTGTTCTCGCTCGGCGGCCATGCGTTCTCAGGGCGGGATCTCATCCTGATCGGCGGCGGCGGATTCCTGCTCGCCAAGGGGACGCTCGAGATCCATCACTTGCTCGAAGGGCGGCATGCCGAGAAAGAAGCCAAGGCGCCGTCGCTCAAGAGTGTGCTGATTCAGATTCTGGTGATGGATCTGGTGTTCAGCTTGGACTCGGTGATCACGGCCGTGGGCATGACAGACAGCAGGTGGGTCATGATCACCGCGATCATGCTCGCGATCGGGATCATGATGATCTTCGCGGGTGCGATCTCGCGTTTCATTGAACGGCATCCGACGATGAAGACGCTTGCGCTGGCGTTTTTGATTCTGATCGGGGTGTTGTTGGTCGCCGAGGGATTGGGCGAGCACTTTGATCGCGGGTATGTGTACTTCGCGATGGCGTTTAGTTTGGTGGTGGAGATCATCAATATGAAGGTTCGCAAGCGGGCGCGGGGGAAATAGAGGCCCATGCGCAAGCCTGGGCTCTTTCTGGTAGGACAGGCATCCCTGCCGGTCATCGCGAAGCGATACGGAATCACGCGAGCGAGGTGCCGTGGTTTGAGTGAGTCTTCGAGCGAAAGCCGCGCCGAGCGTGCAGATGCGTGGCCTTCGTCGCAAAGCCTCCTCAGACCACGGCACCGGTTGGCCCGCGCGAGATCAATAGGATGCGCCTGGAAGGCGGTGCTACCGGGATTGCGTCGGCGACTGTGAAGGCCGTGTCGAAAAAGAGGCCCTGGCGCAAGCCTGGGCTTCTGCCTTTTTCGGCTCGCGGAACAATATAAGCCCAGGCTTGCGCCAGGGCCTCCTTTGGGTGGCCTTCCTAGAATGGCGGCCTTGCCTGAAGAAGCTGTCCAATCCGTGTCGTTTGTGAGTTTGGGTTGTCCCAAGAACCTGGTGGACTCCGAGAAGATGCTCGGGTTGCTCGCCGAGGACGGGGTTATGCCCATCAGCTATGACCCCGAAGAGGGTTTTGGCGACGCCGACGCGGTCGTGGTCAATACGTGCGGATTTCTGGAGGCTTCCAAGGACGAGTCGCTCTCGGTGATTCGCGAGGCGATCGAGGCGAAGGAAGCCGGGCAAGTTCGCCGGGTGATCGTCGCGGGGTGCTTGGTCCAACGGCATCGGGCGAAGATGCTCGAGTGGGCGCCGGGGATCGATGCGATGGTCGGGGTGTTTGATCGCGATCGGATCGTGGAAGCCGTGCGCGGGCGGGCACCCGAGCGGACCGAGTTGGAAGCCGATGAAGACAAGCCCAAGTACTGGATCGCGTCCAACGCGCTGCTCGCGGCTAAAGAGCGCGGGCGCGAGACAACCGGCCTGACCGTTCATGGCAAGGACGGCAAGGGCATCGGCTACTTCGAAGATGACTCGGCGAGGCTTCGCCTGACTTCGCGTCATTACGCGTATCTGCGCATCAGCGAGGGGTGCAATCAGAACTGCGCGTTCTGCACGATTCCCTCTATTCGCGGGAAGATGCGATCCAAGCCCTTGGATCGCATCGCGGCTGAAGCCCGGGAGCTGGTGCTCGATGGCGCGTTTGAGCTGAATCTGATCGGCCAAGATACGACGAGCTATGGCGATGATATTGGGATGGGGATGGCCGAGTCATCCTCTGACAAGTTCGCGGGCGGGTTGCCGGCGATGCTCAAGGCGGTGAGCGATGCGGTCGCCGAGACCGGCGGGGCGGGCTGGGTGCGGCTCATGTACGCCTATCCGACGAACTTCTCGGATGCGATGATCGACGCGTTCAGTGAGTTGTGTGAGAACGGGCATCTGCTGCCGTATATCGATATCCCGCTCCAGCACGCGAGCGATCGGATGCTCAGCGCGATGCGACGCAACGTCACGCGCGAGCAGCAGGAAACACTGCTGGGCAAGCTCCGTGACCGGATCCCGGGCCTCGCGATTCGCACGACGCTAATTAGCGGATTCCCCGGCGAGAGCGATCAGGATCACGCGGAGTTGGTCGAGTTTGTGCGATCACAACGGTTCGATGCGCTCGGCGTGTTCGAGTATTCGCGCGAAGAGGGGACCGTGGCGGGGACCATGGAAGCCGATCCGGCGCTGGCGGTGCCCGATGAACTCAAGGCCAAGCGTCGCGAAGAGATCATGAGCCTGCAGCAGGACATCGCGTTCGCGCGGGCGAGCGAGATTGCGAGCCGGTTCGATGCGCTGCGTCCCAAGGAGACCGGGGCGCGGTTTGATGTGCTGATCGACAAAGAACTGAAGACCGAGGGGCGCAAGACCGCCGGGGTGAGTGTTGGGGGCAGGCTCTATCAGGGCCGCACGCGTGCGCAGGCGCCGATGGTCGACGCGGTCACGTACGTGCAGGCGAGCGGCAAGCTCAGCTCCGGCGAACTGGTGCGATGCGTCGTGGTTGAGAGCGATGGCTATGACCTGATCGCCAAGCCCGTCGAAGAGATGGAGCGCAGGACGCGATTGCAGGTTGTGGGCGTGCGCTAGCCAGCGGCGGGGCTACTCGAACCAGCTCTGGCAGGTTTCGACGGCGTATTCGCCGAGTTGGATCGCGCCCTCGATGAGCAGGACGCCGCCGAGGAATATCGCGGCGACGAGCAGGTCATCTCCACCACCATCAAAGACACCGATCGAGCCCGTTCTGTTGCCGTGATAGCCGGAGTTTCTGTAGCCATGGCTCCCGTCGTAGTACCGAGTTGAGTCGTAGTTGGCGTACCAGGCCTGCCATGACCCACAGCCAGACCCGCCGGCAACGGCCCCGGTCAGGATGAATGCGGCGAGGGCTTGGTTTCGGGTCATCTCCACAAGTTAGCAATCGGTAACTTGCGTGTCAAGGCTTTTCCTCATCCCTGCTCAGAGCCTGTCGCGAGCGGCTGATTAGGAGGATCCTCCCTATCCTGACGCCTCAGAAGTGAGGAACTCATGAGCGAGACGCGGTACGAGTGGTCGAAAAGGATCGAGCATGAGACGAGCGTCTGCTGCTCGGAGCGGTTTAGCCTGTCTGAGTTGCGAGATCTCTGCCGAGTGATGAGCACGCGATTCCCGCCGGACGAGCCGCCGACGGCGGAGTTTTTTATTGACTGGATTGAGGGAAACACGGTTGTGAGCGGGTCGGATCAGGGGTCGTAGCTGAAGGCAAGGCTCTCGATGAACGGTATCGCCTTCGGCGATCGGCGGCAGGATGCCACCGCCCCGCGGGGATAGCCGGTTCAGGCCTTGGCGAGGCCGAGTTCTCGGATCGCCTCAATCATGCGGGCGTGCACGTCGGGTGTTGCGCAGACGATGCCGGCGTTCTGCTCCAGGCCCTTGCCTTGGGAAAAATCGAGCGGGCTGCCTCGCACGTCGCTCACGGCGCAGCCGGATTCGGTGGCCACGAGTGAGCCCGCGGCGTGGTCCCAGATGCGTTCGACGTAGTCCTTGCGCGTGGGCAATCGGAGATAAGCGTCGGCCTGGCCTCGGGCGACCACGGCGTACTTGGCTTGGCTGTCCAGGCGGACCGGCTCGCCTGGGTTGCCGAGGATCTCGAGGACGCGGTCGGTGTCGCTCACGCTTGAGTGGGCCTTCTCCACGCTTGCGCAGACGCGCACGGCGTGGTCGGCATCGAGGTCGGTGCGGCGGATGGGCTTTGCGCCGGCGTCGGTGCCGCCTTGAGCCTCTGAGCAGCCTTGGCCCTTGATGGCGAGGTAGATCGAACCCGCGGCGTCGGCTTCTGCGACCGGGACCGTCTGGTCGACCGAGAGGTTGGGACACGCGAGAGCGCCGACGGTCGGGTGGGCTCCCTCGATGAAGCCCAGGCTCACGGCGTACTGCTGGCCTCGCAAGAAGCCCTTGGTGCCGTCGATGGGGTCGAGGGTCCAAACGCCGGCGTGGTCGGGCTCGCCGTTGCCGACGTCGATGGCCGCGAGCACGTCGTCGGTGGTCATCTCGGGGTAGAGGTGCCGGACCGCTCGGACGACGGCCTCGAGGTGTGCCGCTCGCTCGGGCTCGCGCAGGGCCGCGGAGTCTTCCTCGGCGACGAGCCGGACCTCGCCCAGTTCCTCGGTGAGGATCCGGCCGACGATCGCCTGGGACGCGAAGTCGGCGACGGTCACCGGGCTCCGGTCGTCCTTGGTGATCGAGCGGACGCGTTCGAGGTCGGCCTGGACGCGATCGCAGACGATGGCGGCCTGGGCGACGGCTTTGTGGGCGGCGGCGAGGTATCTGGTGTGGTCGTGCATGGGGTTCCAGGGTCAGGTTTGCGAAAGGCCATTGGAGGGCGATGTTAGTGCTGCATTGCGCCGGGTGCGTTGGATGGTGCTGGAGCCCAGGCTTGCGCCAGGGCCTCCTTAGCCGCCGCCAATGTTCTTGAGGGCGTCTTGAAGGCCTCGGCGGAGGAGATCCTCGGGCTTGAAGCTTTGTTTGAGGCTCTCGACGAAGAGGTCGCCTGCGAGGCTTGCCTTGGGCGCGTTCATGGCGCCGCTGATGCGGATCGGGACTTGGAGGGTGCCCATGTCGGGGGCGACGCCGAGCGGGCCCAGGACGCGTGCGATCTGGCCTTGGATGTCGGCGCCGAACTCTTGGGAGAGCGTGCCGAAGGGCAGGTAGGTGATCGCTTCGATCGAGCCCTCGGCGAGGTTGGCTTCGCCC
>JAJDDL010000273.1 GCA_029260335.1 Phycisphaerales bacterium
CGTCCCCACGGCGTGGTGCGCGCGGGGAGAGTCGCTCGACGTCGCTTCAGTGATGGACCGTCGTTTCTGGGACGAGGTGGTCGTCAAGCCATGTGTGTCGGCCGCGTCGTGGCGGACCAAGCGGTTCGCTCGGGCCAACGCGGATGAGGCTTGTGCGTTCCTCGCCTCGATCACATCCGATCGCGATGCGATGGTCCAACGATTCATGGCAAGCGTCGAGCAGCCCGATGCCAGTGAACGCTCGATAGTCTGGATCGATGGCCAGGTCACCCACGTCATTCGCAAGATGCCACGGTTTGATGACCAGGAAGAGAGCGTGTCTGACGCGCTGGAACCGACTGCCGAGGAACTCGCGTTCGCGGCACGAACGCTGGAAGCGATGCCGATGCGTTCGTCGGATCTGCTCTACGCACGTGTCGATGTGATGGCAGGAGACGACGGGCAGATGCTGCTCTCAGAACTCGAACTGCTCGAGCCGAGTCTCTACCTGCTGCAATGCCCAGAGGCGCGAGAGAGACTGGTCAAGGGCATCGCTCGACACGCTCCTAAATGAACCAGACTGATCCAGCACGAACAAGGAATCACCATGGCGCGCTGTGCATGGGCAACAACCGAGAACTCGAGCCGCTACCACGACGAGGAATGGGGCGTGCCGAGCTTCGACGATCGGCACCTCTTTGAGATGATCGTGCTGGAAGGCGCCCAGGCGGGCCTAAGCTGGGAGACGATTCTCAAGAAACGCGAAGGCTATCGCGAGGCATTCGAAAACTTCGACATTCAACGCATCGCCAAGTTCAACGCCCGGCGAATCGAGAAGCTCCTCAACAACCCCGAGATCGTGCGGAATCGCCTGAAAATCACGTCCACAATCGACAACGCGAAGGCCGCGATCAGGCTCATCGATGACGAGGGATCGTTGCACGAATACCTGTGGTCGTTCGTCGACGGCAAGCCGATGCAGAATCGCTGGAAGCAAATGGCAGACCTACCCGCAAAGACACAGCAAAGCGAAGCGATGAGTAAGGCCCTCAAGAAACGCGGCTTCCGATTCGTAGGTCCGACGATCATGTACGCGTTTATGCAAGCGACGGGCATGGTCAACGACCACCTGACAAGCTGTCCCCGGCACAAGGCATGCGCGACCTAACACCACGGGGCGGTGGCATCCTGCCGCCGTTCGCCGAAGGCGAAGCGTTGTTCGAGCATCAGCGCATCAGTCCAATATGCGGCAGATGATCCAGCGCAAAGCACTTGCACGCTCGAAGAACCTCGCTTGCGCTTCGGGCTCGCAAGAGTCCCCGCGCGATGCGAACCCCAAGACCCTACTTACCCGCG
This sequence comes from Phycisphaerales bacterium, assembly GCA_029260335.1. Lineage (GTDB taxonomy): Bacteria > Planctomycetota > Phycisphaerae > Phycisphaerales > UBA1924 > S146-42. Next base: position 1,336 of record JAJDDL010000273.1, read on the forward strand.
TACTTCGCCGGGATCTCTATCCCCGAGGCCTCCGAGTCCCACGTCACCGCCAAGATCTTCCAAGCATCCTCGCCCGGCGCTTTCACCAGTTGAATGCTGTTGATCCCCCGCGTGAACGGCTCGGCGTTCGGCTCCCGCCGAGACTCATACGTCGACCACACATGCGCAAGGCCCGCGTAGATCTCCATCCGCCCTGAAAGTTCGGTCTCATAGAACGCGTTTTCTAGCAAGTACGCCCCGGAACGCTCGGCGAACTCATCAGGGGTCAAGCTCGAAACGCCGCCCGTGCCATCGGGTCGATGGAAGACCTGCGCCAACCGGGCACCCTCGACAAAGAGCGAGCGGAACCGATCCCAATCGCGATCGCCCGCAGGACCGGAGATGATCGCATACAAGGCGTCAACCTGAGCCTGCACCGCCTCTTGATCGGTCTGCTGCTTGCTTGCCTGGGCCGAAGGAGCCGAATCGGGTTGACCGATTGCAACACCCAACGCGCCGCTCAGCGCCAAGACCGAAGCCGCCGCAATCCTCGAAGTTCGCATTCGCATGGCCACACCTCCTGACGCCAAGGTACCCACCACGCGTGCGGAGGTTGCGGCCGAGTGTTCATAGCACCCATCTGCGAACAGGTCCAAGAACTGAAAAGAGCCCTCGGCGTCGCAATCGTCGTCGTTGTCCATGTCGCAATACCGCTGGTTGTCTCCCGCGAAGGCGTCCATGGCGCCTCGGTCGCCAATCTCTCGATTGTGACCCTTATCGACGCCGTTTCTTGCCCTTGCCCGCCCGCTGCTTGGCTTTGGATTTCATCGGCGCCTGTTTCGTCGAACCCTTGGTCCGAAACCCCGGAAGCCCCTCGACACCAGGCATCATCCCGCCCATGCCCGCCGCACCCATCTCTTTGACTGCGCGCACCTTGTCGCTCGCGCCCATTCCCGCCATCGACTTGGTCAGCTTGTTGATAGCGTTGAACTGCTTCACGAGCTGCGCGACGTCCGAGCCTTGCACGCCCGAGCCCTTGGCGACCCGACGCCTGCGAGACCCGTCGATTTGCGTCGGTTTCGCCCGCTCCTCGGGCGTCATCGAGCCGATCATCGCTTCTACGCGATCGAGCTGCTTGTCCTCGATGTGCACGTCCTTGAGCGCCTGACCAACACCGGGCAGCATTCCCATCAGCTGTTTCATGGGCCCCATCCGCCGGAGCGTTTTGAGCTGCTTGACGAAGTCGTCCATCCCCATCTCGCCCTTGGCCATCTTGGCCTCGAGCTTCTGGGCCTCTTCCTCGGAGACTTCTTCCTGAGCCTTTTCTACAAGGCTGACCACGTCGCCCATGCCCAGGATGCGCCCGGCCATGCGCTCGGCGTGAAACTCCTCGATCGCATCCAGTTTCTCGCCCACGCCGATGAACTTGATGGGGGCGCCCGTGACGTGCTTGACACTGATCGCCGCGCCGCCTCGGGTGTCGGAGTCGAACTTGGTCAGGATGACCCCGTCGACTTCGAGTCGCTCATGAAACGCCTTGGCGCTATTCACCGCGTCCTGGCCCGTCATCGCATCGACAACCAGGAAGATATGGTGCGGCGTGAGCGCCCGGTTCACCTTATTCAACTCGCCCATCAGATCGTCGTTGATGTGCAGGCGCCCGGCCGTATCCAGAATCAGCGTGTCGACGCCCAACTCACGCGCCTTGGTCAATGCACGCTGCGCCACCTGGACCGCAACCCCCACCGCCTTGCCGTACTCGGCGCACTTGTCGGGCTCGCCATAGAAATGCACCTGGGAGCCGCCTGGCATGTCCTCTTCGACCTGCCGCGCCACGGTCTCTAGCTGCTCAACCGCGGCCGGTCTCTGCAAGTCGCACGCCGCGACCATGACGCTTCGCCCGCGCTTCTTGAGGTAGGCCGCGAGCTTGCCGCAGGTCGTCGTCTTGCCCGAGCCCTGGAGCCCGGTCATCATCACCACCGTCGGCCCCGGGCTCACCTTCATGATCGGCGGCGGCCCCGCGCTCTGGGTCGGATCTTGCCCCGCCTGCAAGCCCGGCCCACCAAGCAGGTCCACGAGCTGCTCGTGGACGATGCCGATCATCTCTTGGCCGGGCTTGAGGCTCTTGGTGACCTCCCGCCCGACCGCGTCCTCGGCGACCTTCTTACAAAAGTGCTCGACCACGTCGTAGTGCACGTCGGCTTCGAGCAAGGCCGTCCGGACATCTTCCATCGCGTCCTGGACGTTGGACTCGCTGATGCGGCCCTGGCCCGAGAGCTTGCGGAAGACGCCGTTAAATCCATCGGAGAGGCGGTCGAACATGGAGACTCCTTAGCGCGCGAACCGAAGCTCGCGGCTTTGAACAGAACCGGATATGTAGGGCTTGACCGGTCGGAGTCTAGGACGCCTACGCCCCGGTCAGCGCGTCGCGTCCTTGTCCGCGTTCATCCCATTCCAGAGCCGATTATCCCCGGCGTCGTTCGCCACGATGTTGTTCTCGCGGTCCTCGACGACGTACCCCATCTCCTCGAGCGTCATAGGCGTCGCGTGTCCATCGAGAAACGCGACGTTGGCCCGACCGAGATGCCGGGCGTCCGCCGGGCTCTTACCGTCGCTTTGGGCGAAGCTCTGGGCGCTGTTGTGCTCTGTATCCAGTCTCGGCGGGTCGAGCGTGTACGCGTGCTGGCGCAGGCCGCCTTCGAGGCGCCGGTTCTGATTCCCCAGGCTGTCTGCGAACGAGATGGTCTCGCTTGCGAAGAAGATCTTGCTCTCACGCACGGGGTAGTTGGCAAAACCGCCGTCGGGTCCTTCGTTGCGCGAGTTGCCCAGGTACTGATAGTTGTAGCCGTAGGAGCCGTTGCGCAGGGCTTCGATGTCGCCGCCGGTGCCCATGAAATCTTCGAGATGGTGCGACGGATCCATGAAGACCCTGTTGTCCAGGCGCGGCGTTGGGTTGCGCCCATTCAAGAAATCGTCGTACTCCTCAGCACCCCTCGGCGAGTACGGCCGGCCCACATAGTCGCCCAGCGCCCAGTGCCATCGCGCCCGCGGCCGGCCCGTGCTCTCGTGCACCTCGCCTCTCGGCAAGCGCAACGCCGGAAACGACTGCTCTTCGCTCGCGTACATCTCCAGCCCCTGGCCGAGCGATCGCAGATTCGAGAGATCCAGCGTCGCCTTCGCGGCGTTGCGCGCACCGGCCATCGTCGGCAACAAGATGCTGATCAAGATCCCCATGATCGCGATCACCACAAGCAGTTCGATAAGCGTGAACGCGCGGGGCGCGGCGTATCGCCGGGCCCGCCGCAATGGCCGGGTCTGCATAGCTTGCTCCAGTTGCTCAATCCGACCAATGACGGCCGGGGAGATCGACTTTAGCCATGTTGCGACTG
>JAJDDL010000274.1 GCA_029260335.1 Phycisphaerales bacterium
ACGCCCCCAGCGCGTCGATCGTGTGCGCAAGTGCCTGAACCCTGTTGTATGTCGGTAAAACGTACGTAACGCTCGGCACGCTCACGACGCACGCTCCAGTGACCTCGGCGAAATCTCGGTCGTGGAGTAGGCCAGATGCGCCGAGTGCACCCGCGCAATGGCCTGGCGGATCGACGCGGTGCCGATCGGCACGTTGCCCAGTTGCTGGGCCTCCTGGCTCGCGGCCGTGGCCCCGAGAAACGACGCCTGCAGCAGATCGGCGCCACATGCCAGCGCAAGCGAGCTCGCCGCGAGCAGCGCGTCGCCGCAACCCAACGGATCGACCGCGATCGGCGCAAGCGACGGGATATGCGAGCTGCGCAATCGACGTGCCCACCCCGTTGCCTCCGCATCGTCGGACGGCTCAAACGCGAGCAGCCCTTCGCTGGCAAGCGTAACGATCACGTTCCGCGCCTTGTTCAGGTTCATCAGCCGCCAGGTCGCTGCAGGCAACCCGATATCGAACTCCCCAATGGTCTCGCGCAGCTCCCGCTCCGATGGACAAAGCAAGTCCATATCACGCATCGTGCGAAGCGATGCTTTCCGCCCCGAGACATCACCCGCGAGCACCCTCGCCCGCGGGCGCAGCGCCTCGCAGAGCCGGTGGGTGAGCGAAGTCGTCAGCAAGCCCAAGCCGAAGTCCGTGATAATCGCGGCGTCCACTTCTGCGCCCACCGATTCCCGGGCCAGGTCGATCAACTGCTCACGCCGCGCAGAGTCCAGCCCCATCGGCGCGACCTCATCCACCTTGAACAGCTTCTGAGGCCCGACCAGGTATCGACACTTCTGCGCCAACGGTGTCTCGATCGGCAGCTCACAGATCTCGACTCCCTCGGCTCGCAAGCAACTCCGCACGCTCTCGGCCGACGCGTCCTGCGGCATGGCCGTCACGAGGGTCACCTGTGCGCCCATCGCCGCGACGTGCCTCGCGACGATCGCGGCGCCGCCTACATACGTCTTACGCTCCACCGGTCGAAGCGTGAGCATCGGCCCTTCGCTCGCAACATCGGGCTGGTCGCACAGGATGTAGGTGTCGCGAATGGTCTCGCCAACGACCACCACGCGCTGCTTGCGGATCTGCGCCAGGATGCCGCCAAGCGTAGAAAGCCCCAGCCGCGGGTCCAAGGTCAGCTCCGTGAGCCGCTTGTGGTAAGGGTCGATGGAGTGTTCCATCGCCGCGATAAGCGCCGTGGAGCTGAACACAACATCGCCGGAGCTGAAAATCACCCGCCCACCATGCCGCTCGACCATCTGGCGTTCGCGCTCAAAGCGCGGGTCCTGATTAAACTCGTATTCGGCGCCCTTGATATAGATGTCGGGCTGGACGGCTTCCAACAGCGCCTCGGCGCTCGGATGCTCGTCGATCAAGACCCAATCCACACAATCGAGTTCCGCCAAGTTCTCTGCCCGTAACTCCTGTGGAATCAACGGCCTGCCGTCGCCTTTGGCAACCTGATCATCGGCAGTAATAGTCACCAGGAGAATATCACCCTGCGCCTTCGCAAACCGCATGTGACGCACATGCCCAGGATGCACAATGTCAAAGCACCCATGACAATGGACGACTCGCTTGCCCTGCGCACGAGCCTGCGCTCGCAGTATCCGCAGTTCTCCTACCGTCTGAATCTTGATGTTTGCGCTCAACAAGGACCCCCGGCGCAACTGCGCGCTCGCGCATTGTGTCGGCTATCCGAAAACCAAATCGGTACAAACAAGCGCATCATCAGCCTTTGCTCAACACCCGCAGAAAGTGACGCAAAGCCAGAGTCCTTTCCTGCGCCCAACCTTGCGCGATGGGGGGCTGTGTACCCAGGCCCCCGAGCAGATCGTCAGGCCGACCCATCAAGTCCGCGGTGAGCGCGAGGTCAGAACCCCACAGGCATCGAGTTGGCGCTCCACCGACCAGTCACCGAGCCCGACGCAGCGAAAGCCCCAATTCGCACCTGGCTCCTAGGACGGGTCAGGCGATCGCTCACCTCTCGCCGAAACCTGCTTTCAGCCTCCTGCTCGGCGATGGCTCGGCTTGGAAGTCGATCATCGACCGGCTTGGCACGACGTGGCTCATGCGATCGGGTGCAATCGCCGATGGCTGGGTGGAGTTGCTCAGCCTCTCCGATGCCAATGCGAAGATAAACGCCCTTCACACGCTCGCGGCGTGGGGCGAGGAGAGACTGTGATGCGGATCCTCGTTGCCTCAGACACACCCCTGGATTCAGTCCGGGCCCACACCATCAATGTCCTGAAGACCGCAGGAGGCTTCCAGAGGCTCGGGCACGACATCATCGTCTGCGCCCGCTCGCCGCAGTCCCAGGATCCCACCGCCGCCCTTGCGAGTTTCGGCGAGGCATCCCTGCCGTGCTGTCTCGCGGGGCCCGAAGTCCCAACCGCAGAGCAAGACAACGGCAGCGGCTTTGCGAACTGGGCCGTCCGCATCGCAAACGAGCTGCGCCCCGACATCGTCTATGCGCGCCACCTCCACACCGCCATCGCAGCGTGTGAACTCGGCTTCAAGACCATCCTCGAGACCCACGCGTACGCGGGTGACACCAACCCCGCGCTCCTTGCAGCACTCCGCGCAACCCGCGCACGAGACCTATCGATCTCGACGATCTCTCATCGCCTGGCCGAGTACTACATAGGCCAGGGCGCCCATCCCCAGCGCGTGCACATCGTCCCCGATGGTGTCGACACCGCGCTGTTCGAGAACACCGATGAACCAATCGAGAGCCCGCTTTCGGGCCATGGCCCGCACGCGGTCTACGCAGGCAACCTGCAGGACCACAAAGGCATTGCCGACATTCTCGACGCGGCAAGCAGGCTCCCCGCAATCCAGTTCCACTTGGTCGGCGGGCTCGACGCCGACATCGAGCAGGCTCGCCATATCGTCGAGCATCGCGAACTGACAAACGTCACGATCCACGGCCGCGTGCCCCACACACAAGTCGCGCCATACCTGTGGAACGCAGATGTCCTCTTGCTTCCGCCCAGCGCACGCGAACCAAGCAAGGACTGGACAAGCCCCCTCAAGCTGGGCGAGTATCTTGCCAGCTCCTCCCCGATCGTCTGCACCGACATCCCGGCCTTGCGAGATTGGATTCATACCGATCTCGTAGAGTGGGCCGAGCCCGACAATGGGGCCTCGCTTGCCGATGCGATCAGCCGCACCCTCTCTCAGAGCGACACGGTCCTCGCCGACCGGTATTGCCGCTCGATCGAGCTCGCCCGCAAGCTGAGTTATCCCAGCCGAGCGCAGACCATGCTCCACGCGTCGATGGGCGCGCAGGATCAAGTCCTCCGGGTCGCCGCCTGATCACGCAGCGCCAGAGCGAGTTCCGTCGACTAAGGACCGCGCCGGCACACGCATTCTCAAGCCTGACGCTCCTCCAAGAGCCCGCTGCGCCAATGCCATCGCTTGACGAGCAGATGCTGTTGGTAGAGGAGCTCAATCAAGCGATCGGCCGCCTGGCCTTCCACCGTGTTGGCAGGGAGGTCCGCCAAGCCCACGAACGACCGCTCGAGCCGTTCGACGTCGCGCCGCTCGCGCTCCACGAACGCGCGCGAGTACGCAAGCTCATCGTCTGACAAAAGGCTTTTTCCAAACAGCGCGTGGGCACACTCAGGCGCGGCTCGCTCCAACCGAACCGCCTCGCGGCCCAACATCCGCTCCCGCGCAAGGTACTGCGCCGGCTCATACCGATGATCGTGCTCCACGACCGCCGCCGGCCGGTAACGCAACGCCACGCCCATGCGTGACACCCGCCATGCCCATTCCAGATCCTCAAAGCAGGCACAAGGCAGCGAGTCATCGAACCCGCCGGACTCTCGCATAGTTTCGCTTCGAATCGAGAGGTTCAGTGTCCACGCGTGGCGAAAGCCCCAGTCACGATCGGTCTGGCTATCCATGCGATCGTAAAAGAAGATCATGGACGTCTCACGAATGAGCCTGTCAAAGAGGCGATCAGGCTCGTGCACGCGCCATGGCGCCGCGCCAAGCATCATCGCCGGTGCACTTGCATCGCGGTGCGCTTCCACGTGTGTCGCCAGGCAATCCGGCCGGGGTGTCACGTCGTCGTTCAAAAAGAGCACGATGTCACCGCTCGCCCGAGCAACGAGCTTGTTCCGGGTCGCCGCAGGCCCCCCGTGCTCGAATGCCTCGACCCTCGCACGAGGCAATGCCTGTGCGATCAGGGCTCGCTCGCCCGTGTCAGGCCCATCCACACCGACGAGAACCTCGAACCGATCAGTCCCAAGCGTCTGTTCTGCCAGCGCCGAGCAGCACGCCGCGATCTTGTCAGGTCGTTGGCAGGTCGGGATTAATACGCTCAGCTCAGTCACGCTCGTTCCAATGCACCGAATCCAACTCCAAGGAACAGAAAGTCCCGTTGCTCCGCCGAAGACTCTCCTTCTTTAGCCCGATACTACGACCAAGCATCAACCGAGAGGTCACCTATGGCACCCGAGAAACGGCAGCATTCCAGGCAGGATATCGACCTCGCCGCCAAACTCCTCCATGAGCCGAGCCACCGCTTTGCGCAGGCACGCACGGTTGATCTCAGCAACGGCGGTGCGCTCATCGAAGCACGCCTGATTCGCGCAATCTTCCCGGGTGATACCGTGCGAATCGCCATCGACTGGTTCGGCACAGGCGTTGTGGACGCGAACGCGATGCAAAGCGCCCAGGTCATCCGCGCAGATCAGGAAGTCGACGGCACTCGCCGTATCGCGCTGGCGTTCGATCGACCGATCGAATCGCGACTCGCGGCATAACGCAACGCGAGAGTCAAAAGACTGCAAGGACAACGCGAGACCTGCTAAGAAGCGGCCACGTGCCCATTGGCTGTCACTTCCACAGGTCCACTCACAGTGCCGTTTACGGTCCCGTTGAGCGTGTGGCCAAGCATTTTCGCGCTGTCCGCCGTTACGACCACCGACGGCTTCTCACTCGGGCCATCTCCCTCAAGCGCCAAGCGCATAAGCCTGCCGGGCTTAAACTTCACGGATCTGCGTTTGGGAATCGGCACCGGCTCAAGCGTCTTGGGATTCTGACCCATCCGCGCCTCGCGCAGCTTCACCTCAAACACGCCAAAGTCGCGAAACTCCAGCCGGCTGTCACGCCCGACCTCCTCGACCACGTTGTCGAGAAAAGCCTGCAAAATCGCTCGCACCTCGGTGCGCGGCCTCTTGGTCTGCTTCGCGATGCGATCGATAAGGTCATTCTTGGTCACCGTTGCCATGTTGATACTTCCGCGCTGGCGGCGTCCGGATCATCCATGCCCGAAGAACCCGACTTTACCCGAAAAAACGAGTTCCATGTCAGAGTCGCCGATGACTGCAAGTTGTCCGTGTGCCCCCCACGAAACAAATGGGCACCAGAGGGAGTATCCCAACTGAATCCACGCGCGTCAATCGCGAAACACACAAATCAACAGATTGCCGCAAAACCTCGGGGAATCGCCTGCTTTTGCGTAAGGCACACACCCCTAATAGCGCAACTCCACGCTCAAGAACATCCCCGCGGTCGCGCCGGAATACTCAAACGCGCTTGCGCCGGTGCCATCCTCGAACGTCGAGAGCAACTGCCTATACCCGAACAGAGCGCCAAGATGACGCGTCGGGCGATACGCGAACTGCGCGTTCACATCGAACGAGAACGAGGAGTGATCGCTGCCGGTCGTGAAGCCGCCAACATTCAAGTCCGTCTCCAGCACCCACTGCTGGTACAGGCCCAACTGCCAGCGAGCCCCGATCACGGGCTCTGCAAACAAATGCCTCGCCGACGACGAACCGAGCCCCACCGAGCCGCTCGTAGCGCTGAACTCGACCTCAAGCGACGTGAAGCGTACCCCGCCCATCAACTCCACGCGAGTCTCCAAATCAGGCCATCCAGGGTGCCCTTCCCCCTCGTAGCGCCAGAGCTCGTACGAGCCCATCGCCTCAAGCGAGAGATAGTCAAAGCTCGAATCCAATCGATCGCCAGCAGAAAAACCCACGCCGCCCCAGCTTCCCCCAGAGCGCGCCGCGACCGTCGATTCCTCATCGAGATAGAACCCCGACAAGGTTATCCCCCAGCGATCCTTGCGATAGTCCAACTCCAAAACCGGCCGCAGCGCCGACTCGTCGAGATTCAGCATGTCCATGGTCATCTCGCTCGAGCCGCCCGGCATGCGAATTTCGCCCGCCGCACTGCCCAACCAGACCTGAGGCTGTAACCGCAGCGTCCAATCCAGAATCCCCCCTGCAGGAGGGATCTCCGCCAGATCGCTCTGGTTCTCAAGATCCTGTCCAAACGCGAGGGGCGTGAGCAGGCAGATCGCGGTTGAAATGATTCGCGTCAATGGCATCGGGCGTAGGGTATCGTGCCATGCCCGGCAGAGCGAACCAACCAGATCCGGATCCTTCGTCCTCCTCTACAGGTGATCCACAACCCATCAACCACGGCGTGCAGATCGCCCCCGGACACTTCGTCCCCCCAAGCGTGCTCCAGATGGAATACGTTCGCAGTGGGGGCCCTGGCGGGCAGAACGTCAACACCCGCGCCACCAAGGCCATCCTCCGTGTCTCGATCGACCAGCTCCGTCTCACCGCAGGAGCGGTCAAACGGCTCCGCACGATTGCGTCTCGCTGGCTCACCGATGCCGACGAACTCGTCATCGCGTCCGATGTCCATCGCACCCAAGAGCGCAATCGCGAGGAATGCCTCAAGCGCTTACGAGAGGCAATCATCCGCGCCAAGCACCGCCCGAAGATCCGGCGCAAGACAAAGCCCTCGCGCGGTGCGATCGAGCGCCGCTTGCGCGCAAAGCGAGAGCGCGGCGAGATCAAAAAGCGCCGCAAGCCGCCGGAGTCCTCATGAGTCTCATCCTGGCCATCGAAACGAGCAACCCCGGCGCGGGCGAAGGCGCGACCGGCATCGCGCTCGGGCGCTTGGACTCATCGCTCGAAGTAATCGCTTGCAAGCCCTTGCAACGTGGCGGCGACGACGAGCTGATGCCCGCGATCGCGCAGATCGTCTCCGAGGCGGGGGCGCAGCCCAACGACCTGTCTCGTGTCGGTGTCTCGATTGGTCCGGGAGGATTCACCGGCGTACGCATCGCCGTCGCTGCAACAAAGATGATCTGCGAGGCAACCGGTGCGCAGTGCGTCGGCGTCCCCAGCTCGCACGTGGTCGCCCGTCGAGTATCGCACGATGGCCGACCGTTCGCGGTCGCACTCTCGTCCAAGCGCGAGTCCGCACATCTGACGGTCTTTGATGCAGACGGTGTCGCTCACGATGCCGGCGCGATCCGCCACGCCCAGGACCTTGCCGCGCTCGGCATCGCCCGGCTCATCAGCGATGACCACCTGCCGGAATCACTTCGCGACCAAGCCGGGCGAATCTCGATCAGCATCCAACACCCGATATTCGATCCGGTCGCGTGCCTGGAACTGACGCTCGTCGGCCCAACAGTGGACTCCATCGCCCTGGCGCCGTTCTACCCACGAGAGCCCGAAGCCGTCACCCGATGGCGGGAGATACATCCTAATTAGGGATTCGCCTGAAAAGACACTCGTTCTCGGACACTACCGTCAAGTTGGCGACTCTTGGTAACGATAGTGGTTTGGCGCACGCGGGCAGGATGGGCAAGAGGCCCCCTCGCCCCATAGCCGGGGATTCCGGCTGGCCCGTCCGTGCTCTGGGGCAGTGTCATGGCCGGCGAGCAAAACGGACAGACCGAGTTGGCGCAGAAAAAAGTATTCACGACCGGTGAAGCTGCGCAGTTGTGCAAGGTCAGCCAACAGACCATCATCCGATGCTTCGACAGCGGACGGCTCAACGGCTTCCGTGTGCCGGGCTCGAAGTTCAGGAGGATCCCTCGCGAGGAACTCTTGCGTTTCATGCGCCAGAACGGCATCCCGACCGAGACGATGGAGAGCTCCAAACGCAAAATCCTCATCGTCGATGACGATCCCAAGATCGTCGAGCTGCTCGAAGATGTCTTCCGGAGCGATGAGCGCATGGAAGTCTCCAGCGCCTCCACCGGCTACGACGCGGGGCTGCTTACCGAACGGCTCAAGCCCGATCTGATCATCCTCGATTACATGCTCCCCGATGTCAACGGCAACGTCGTCTGCGAACGCATACGCAGCAACGGCGACCTCGTCGCAACCAAGATCCTGCTGGTCAGCGGCGTGATCAATCAGAGTGAGGTGCAGGCGCTTCTTGACGCCGGGGCCGACGCGTTCGTTCAGAAGCCCTTCAAGATCGCGGATCTTTCCGAGCGCGTTCATGACCTGCTGGGCGTGAGTGCCTGAGCGGCCATGGACGCGAGATCGGGTCAGGCCGAGCTGATCCTCGCGCGTCTGGATACTCTCCCGGCGCTGCCGGTTATCGCCTCGCGCCTCCTCGAGATGTCTGGCGACGAGCGGATCGACCTCAAAGAAATCAGCTCGATGATCGAGGCAGACCCCGCGCTCTCAGCGCGGGTCCTGGCGATGTGTCGGCGCGCAGAACTCGGCCTGGGTGAACGTATCACCACCGTCCGTCGTGCGGTCGTCATGCTCGGCCTCGATGCCGTGCGCTCGGCGGTGCTCAGTGTCTGCGTCTTCGATCTCATGAACAAGGAAGCCAAGCGGGTCTCGACCGACACCGGCACGCTCGGCTCGTTCGATATCTCCGGCTATTGGAAGCACGCCATCGGCGTCGCCTGCGCGTGCGAGCGCATCGCCCGCGAACACTCAACGCTCCGCATCCGGCCCGACGAGGCGTTCGTCGCGGGCCTCCTGCACGACTTCGGTCGCCTCGCCCTCACCGTCGCGCTTCCCAAGGCGATGGCCCGAGCGCAAGAGCTCGCGGCGGCTCGGGGCATGGACTCGGCCGAGGTCGAGCGCGAGTTGATGGGCCTGGACCACTCGCTCGCTGGCAAGCGTCTGGCCGAGCACTGGGGCCTGCCCGAATCGATCTCCCAAGTGATCTGGCTTCATGTACACGAGCCCGAGGCGCTGCCCGAGGACGACAACCGAGGTTTGATCATGGTCGTGCGGCTGGGTCGTGCGCTCTGCCGAGAGCTCTATGTGGGCGCTTCGGGCGATTTCGGCGAGCCGCCGGACTGGCGCAGAGAAGCCAACGACTTCAAGCTCATTCCCACACGGATCGAAAAAGCGGGCAAACGTCTGCACGCCGATGTCTCCGAGCGATGCAAGGCCCTGGGTGTGTGCGACCAGCAGCCCCCGACGATGATGCTCGAATCGATCGCCCGCGCGAACCAGAGCCTCGGCAGGCTCGTGGCGAGGCTCGATCGGCGTCAGGCCCGAGACGAACGCGCAAGCGAGGCGCTCATCGCCATCGCACGCTTCCACGCGAGCCTGCGCGAGCAGGGTGATCTCGAGTCGACGACCAAGGCAATCGTCGAGCACGCAGGCATCTGGTTCGGCAGCGAGTCCTGGCTGGTCATCGCGCGAGAAGACGGCGCAAGCCGGGCCATCGCCTTCGAACGGGGCATTGACCTCTGGCTCGATGCCGATGACAACATCGTCGAGGGTGTCCTGAGCCCCCTGCGCGAGGGCAAGAGGCTCGCAGACCTCAGCCTCAAGACAAGCGACACCATCTGCAAGCTCCTGGGCAGGGAAGGCAGGCTCATGCGAGCGATGCGGCTCTGCGGGGGCGGCACATGGCTCGTGCTCGTCGGGGAGGGCTTGCCCAGAGATCTCGACGGCGTCGATGAGACGATCGCGGCGGTCTGGGCGAGCGCGGCAAGCTCGGCCCAACGCTTCGAGCGGGTCCGGGCGATGAGCGAGGGGCTGGCCGCCGCCAACTCTCGGGTCGCGTCGTTGCAAGCCGCCCGATCACGCGAGGAGTCGATGCGTCGATTGGGCGAGACGACCGCGGGCGCTGCGCACGAGATGAATAACCCCTTGACGCGCATCAGCGGCCAGGCCCAACGCCTCGCGATGCGCCTGGAGGGTGAAAACCAGGAACTCTGTGAGGATGTGGTCGAAGCTGCGCATGAGCTGAGCGAGTTGGTCACGAGCTTGCACATGCTCGCCGAGGATCCGCAGGTCCGATTGACTGCGCACGAAGTGCGCGGCATTCTCGGACGCGCCGTCGAGATTGGACGTGCAACGTCCGGCATTGATGGGGATATCGACGTCTCTTGCGCGGTTCTGAGTTTCGAGACCGACGGCGAGCTGCTCGCTCGCGCATTAGGCGAACTCATCGCAAATGCGTTGCAATCACACGAATCGCCGCGTGTTGAGATTCACGCTGAAACCTCGGGCCTGGATGGCCGACTGAAAGTCATCGTGAGAGATCACGGTCGTGGGTTGAGCCCGAAGGCTCGGCGCCACGCGTTTGATCCGTTCTTTTCCGAACGCGACGCGGGTCGCGGGCGGGGATTAGGACTGAGCCGGGCCCGACGACTCGTCGATGCGCTCGGAGGGAAAACGGGCTTGCTCGCGATCGAGCAAGGAGGGACCGAGGCATGGGTCGAGCTTCCCGCACAAGCAAGCGCGAAGAAACTCAGGGAGAGCGCGTAGCCATGGATCTCAACGTCGAGAACACCAACACGCCCGTCCGCGCAACGCGGGTCGAGTCCCGCGTCCTGCTCGTCGTGCGTTCCAAGCGCGACCGGGAGCGGATCGCCACGACGTTGCGGGCCAAGCCTTGGCTGATCGAAACAGTCCAAGGCGTCCGAGCCGCACGAGACCGCATCGCCGAGGGCGGGCTCGATCTGGTGCTCATCGAGACCCAGAGGCCCGACGACGCAACCCAGACCCTTATCTGCGAGACGGTCCAGAGCACCAACTCCCCGGCCCTGGTTGCGCTGGCCCACAAGCCAAGCGTGGAGCTCGCCGTGAGCGCGATGCGCGATGGCGCCGATGATTTTCTAGATGGCACCATCACGGGCGAAGCGCTGATCGAGCGCCTCGAAGCCGCACTCATCCGCGGCGCCGATCGACGCGAGCGCGAATCCGAACGCGACCGTCTTCGCAAGATGTGCACCAAGCTCAACGGCATCCGACGCGAGATGTTCGACCAGATCGGCACCATGTGCGACGACCTGGTCTCGGCCTACGGCGAGCTGAGCGAGCAGATCGACGTGCTCGACGTTCTCCACGAGTTCCAGAGCATGGTCAAGCGCGAGCTGGATGTCGAGGCATTGCTCCGCACCGTGCTTGAGTACTTGCTCGCCAAGGGCGGGCCCATGAACGCCGCGGTCTTCCTGCCCGACACCTACGGCGACTTCAGCCTCGGTGCCTACGTCAACTACGACTGCCCGCGCGACACAGGCGAAGCGATGCTCGATCATCTCGCCGACGTGCTGCCGGCCGAGTTCGCAGACTCACGCCAGATCGCCATGATGCGATCCGAGGCCGAGCTCGAATCCATCCTCGGCGACGACGCCCACTGGCTCACCGGCCACGGCGTGCTCGTGATGTCGTGCAAGGCCTCCGACGAGTCGCTCGCGGTCGTCGCGCTGTTCCGCGATCGGCGCAACCCGTTCGAGGCCAAGTTCCTGAGCACGCTCGAGGTCATCCGCGACGCGTTCGCCGACCAACTCCAGCGTGTCATCCGGATCCATCATCGCCATCAGCCCGAAGACGAGATGGGCTACGACGATGGCCGCGACGAGGGCGAGTTCGACGAGCCGGGCGATCTGGGTTTCGCGGCCTAAGAGCCCTGCAGCCCATCGAAGAAAATATCTAAGCACCTGACGTGAACCGCTGCCGGTGCGCGACCTGTATTGCATAAGCATGGAAAGGTCGTCATCTTGCTTGGTGAGCCGGGCCATCGCGGGCGAGAGCGTCGCGACAGACGCCCTGTGGCGTGAGCATCGCGCCTGGGTCGGCGCGGTCGTGCTCGCCCACTTGCCGCGAGAAGTCGAGCTCGAAGATGCGCTCCAGGAGGTTGCTCTGGCGATGGTCCGCTCGATCGGCACAATCCGTGATCCCCAGGCGTTCTGCGCCTGGCTCCGAGAGATTGCCCGACGCACGGCTCAGACCAGTGGACGTAAGGCCACGAGCGAACGCAAACGCGGGCGACTCCATCTGGTTGGGGCGCGATCAGAACCCGCCGACCAGGAGCGGCTGGAGGCTCTGCGTTCGATGATCCAAGGACTGAGTGAGGAGCATCGCGAGGTGCTACTCCTGCGCGGCCAGG
>JAJDDL010000275.1 GCA_029260335.1 Phycisphaerales bacterium
TGCTCGCTACCTTTGCGAGCGTTTCGGTCGCGTTCGTCTTTGAAGATGGCGACGACGATCTAGCGCCCGCCTCGCTCCCGGACGTCGTCTTCCCAGCCGAGAATCCGTTCAGCGAAGAGAAGCGCGTGCTGGGCAAGATCCTCTTCTGGGAAGAACAGCTCTCGAGCGACAACACCGTCTCCTGCGGCACGTGCCACGTCAGTGGTTCGGGCGGCACCGACCCGGTTATGGCGCTCAACCCAGGCCATGACAATATCTTCGGCACCGACGATGACGAGTTCACGTCCCTCGGCGTCATCAGCGCCGACGCAGACAACAACTACGAGCCCATCGAGCCGTTTGGCTTGCAAACCCAGACCACCGGACGCTCCACCAACCCCGCGATGATGGCGATGTTCTTCGAGGAGTTGTTCTGGGATGGGCGGGCTTCGAGTGAGTTCGTTGATCCGCAGACAGGCGAGGTCGTGATCGCATCGGGCGGCGCGTTAGAGAGCCAAGCCGTCGGGCCGGTGTTGTCCTCGGTCGAGATGGCCCACATGGATCGCGATTGGGACCAGGTAACAAGCAAGCTCGAAACGGCGGTGCCGTTGGCGCTCACGAGCGAGATTCCGCCGGACATGGCTGGCGCGATCGACGCGATGCCCGACTATCCGGCGCTGTTCGAGGCGGCGTTCGGCGATGACGAGATCACCGCCGCGCGGATCGGGCTTGCGATCGCGACCTACGAGCGCACGCTCGTGCCCGATCAGACGCCTTGGGATCGGTTCACCGAGGGTGATAGCTCGGCGATGACTCCATTGCAGCAGCTCGGCTGGCACACGTTCAGCAACTCCCGATGCGTGTTCTGCCATCCTGCGCCGTTGTTTACCACCGGGCGATATGAGAACATCGCGCTGCGCCCATTGATTGAGGATCTCGGGCGCCAGGACGTCACGGGGGACCCCGACGATCGCGGCAAGTTCAAGGTCGCGAGCCTGCGCAACGTCGGCTTGAAATCCAGCTACATGCACACCGGCCAGTTCACGGATTTGCAAGACGTCATCGAGTTCTATCAGGGGCCGGGATCCGATGACAACGACAATCGCAATCTCGGCTTGCCGTTGATGCTGCCGCCGCAATCCAACCTCGCGGCACTGAAGAACTTCCTCCAGACCGGATTGACCGATCCGCGCGTCGCGAACGAGGAGTTCCCTTTCGATCGTCCGGTCTTGTTCACCGAGCGACCCGAGGATGCGCCTCAGAATCTCGGCGGCGCGACTGTGGGCACCGGCGACTTTGCGCCTCGGATGATCGCGATCGAGCCGCCGTTGGTCGGCAATGCCGATTTCAAGATCGGTGTCGATCAAGCGCTCGGCGGATCCACCGGCTTTGTCGCGATCTCACAGTCGCCGCCGGTGAATGGTGTTGTAGATCCGGACATGCTTGAGGGCCCGTTCGATCTCCAGGGCCCCGGCGCGGGCACGGGATACGCGACGTATCACTGGCCGATCGCGAGCAAGGCAATCCTCGATGGCGAGGTCTACTACATGCAATGGCGGGTCGATGATCCAGAGGGTACCGGAGGCGTTGCGCTCTCAGATGCGATTGAGCTCACCCTCTTCTGCGGCGGGCGATGCCCGAGCGGGTGTGCAGCGGATCTGGATGGCGATGGAGACGCCGACGCGGACGATTTCTTCGCGTATCTTGATCTGTTTGTAAATGACGACGCGCGCGCAGACCTAGATGAAGATGGCGATACCGACGCCGATGACTTCTTTGCCTATCTGGATGACTTTGCAGAAGGGTGTTAAGTCCTGTTGCATAGGCGCAATTGAATCGGTATGTTGTCAGGGCCCTCGTCCGGAGATTGCCTTGAACCAACGAGTATCGTCAGTTCTTACTTTGATCTCGCTATGCGGCTGCACGCACGCACAGTTGTTTGAGCCATTCCCCCCGGAGTTCGAGCTTTCGGGGCTCTTGCCCGCCAATGGCGGCGATGGAACTCTCGGCTTTGTCCTTCTGGGTGATGGAGGGGGACAGAACGGAAGTGCCACGGCGAGCCTTGGCGACATCAATGGAGATGGGCTCGACGACATCGCCACCAGTGGATGGACCAGAAACAAGGTCTTTGTCGTCTTCGGACGTCCAGGCGAGTTTCCTCCGGCCATCCACGTGCCGGATCTGGACGGTGCCAACGGCTTCGTAGTGATCGGAGGATCGGGCGACCGCTTCGGTTCGTCGCTGTCTCCCGCGGGCGATGTCAATGGCGACGGAATCGAAGACATCATAATCGGAGCCGAGTACGCTGACCCCGATGGCCTCTTCAAGCCCGGGCAGGCGTACGTGGTCTTCGGCAAGGACACAATGCGTGGCGATGGCTTTCCAACGGAGATGTTCGTGGCCGACTTGGATGGCGAAAACGGATTCAGCATCAGCACGATCGAGGAAGGTGCATTGCTTGGATACTCCGTCGGCGCGGCCGGGGATATCAATGGGGATGGAGTCGACGACGTGATCGTGGGCGCTTCAAAGGCGGACCTGGACGGTGCTGATGCGGCGGGGATGAGCTATGTGGTTTTCGGAAAAGACGTTTCAAGCGTCGGCCCGTTTGCTTCGAATATCAACGTGGGTGAACTTGATGGGCTGAATGGCTTTCGCCTGTTGGGGGTGCAAGGGCTCGACAATAGCGGGGCGGCAGTAAACGGGGCGCTCGATCTCAACGACTCGCGCCAATGGCGCCCCGACAAGGGATGGGCTCGACACGGCGTCAAGCACCGCGTCGATGTCCTCATCCCCGTGATGCCGGTCGGGCACGCTGAGTCCCACGTCCTCGCAGCTGCCGCAGGCGTCTACCGAATCGAT
>JAJDDL010000276.1 GCA_029260335.1 Phycisphaerales bacterium
ATGCCGAGATCGCGAGCCAGACGACGCACGGCGGGGGTCGCTAGCGCCTTGCCCGCTTCCTTGTTCAGGCCCGCAAGGCCCTCAGACATCTGGCCGACCACGGTGCCCGCGTCCTCGCGTTGCTCGGTGCCGTTGTCGGCAGGTACGGCCTTGGCCTTCTTGCCGGACTTGCGATCCTTCTTGGCAGGCTTCTCAGCGGGCGCTGCGCCATCGTCGCCCACGTAGGTCACGAATGGGGCGTGGACTTTCATGACGTCGCCGTCGTCGCCGTGGAGCACGGCGATCACGCCGTTGCGGGGAGACGGAATCTCGGTCAGGGCCTTATCCGTCTGGACCTCGGCGAGCGACTGGTTCTCCTCGACCGTGTCGCCTGGCTTGACAAGCCACTTGATGACTTCGGCCTCCTGGAGGCCCTCGCCGATGTCGGGAAGGAGGAAGATGTTGGGGTCTGATGAAACTTTGCCGGCCATGTCAGTCCTTCAATCTCAAATCTGAGATCTCAAATCTCAGAGGCTTTCTTGCTCACCCAAGCGTATGCGATGCTCAACGCTTGGTTTGGGCGGCCGCGGGTGCTAATCCTTGGCAGCCGGTCTTTTTCGAAACACAAACACAAGAACCGCGATCAACACAATCGCCCCCGCGATCACCCCTAGCACAACCAACGCCTGCGACTCATTCTCTTTGAGCGCATCAGCCGTATTGGTGCCAATGCGATCAACAGTCGGAGGCGCGGCAGCTAGTAGGACGTGCATTCGAGTATTCCCTTCTGAATCCGCGGGCTCTCGGGGAGGTAATCGAGCTCGAGCTTGTAATAGGGCATGACGGTGTCAAACCCCGTCACACGTTGGACCGGCGCTTCGAGGTGCAGGAAGCAACGTTCTTGGATGAGTGCCGAAAGCTCAGCTCCCATGCCGCAGGTTCGCGGAGCCTCGTGCACAATGACGCACCGGCCGGTCTTTTCGACCGACTGGGCGATCGTGTCGATGTCGATCGGGAAGATCGTGCGCAGGTCGATCAGCTCGACCGAGAGATCCTCCGGCAGGTTATCCATCGCGTCCAGGCATTGGAAGACCGGAGCGCCCCACGTCACGACCGTGATGTCGTCGCCCTCGGAGATCACCTTGGCCTCGCCGATCGGGATCGTGTACTCCTCCTCGGGGACCTCTTCCTTGAATGAGCGGTACACGCGCTTGGGCTCGAAGTAGACGACCGGGTCGGGATCACGTATCGCACTGATCAGCAGACCCTTGGCGTCGTGCGGCGTGCTCGGCATGACGACCTTCAAGCCCGGGTGATGGGCGTAGATCGCCTCGGGGCTATCAGAGTGAAGCTCGGGCGCGTGGATCCCGCCGCCGACCGGAACGCGAACCGTCATGGGAATGGTGATCGCGCCGCGCGTGCGTGTGCGATACCGCGCGGCGTGGTTCACGAGCTGGTCGTACGCGGGGCCCATGAAGCCCTCGAACTGGATCTCTGGGACCGGTCGCATGCCTGCCATGGCAAGGCCGATGGCGCTGCCCATGATGCCGGATTCAGCGAGCGGCGTGTCGGCGACGCGATCGGCGCCAAACTTCTCTTGAAGGCCCTCGGTCACGCGAA
Organism: Phycisphaerales bacterium; assembly: GCA_029260335.1. GTDB lineage: Bacteria > Planctomycetota > Phycisphaerae > Phycisphaerales > UBA1924 > S146-42. The sequence goes on from JAJDDL010000276.1 coordinate 1,600, forward strand.
AGACGCCGCCGTTGAGACCGACATCTTCGCCTAAGACGACGACGCGTTCGTCGGCTTCCATCTCTTGGGCGAGTGCGAGGTTTATTGCTTGGACGAGGTTGAGTTCAGCCATTGGTTTGTGTTCCGTCCGTCGGTTGTTCTTTGGTTTCGCAGGGGGTTATCCCAGGAGAGTGGTCGCGGCCGCGACTCCGGCGGCCTGCTGCGCTGCGGCGGTAGCTTCAAGGCCCGGCACATACGCCGAGTCGGGCATCGCCGAGTTGAGCATGTCCGCGACCTGATCGATCGGCATGCGCACCTTGACGAACATGTTGCTGCCGGGGGTCTGGATCTCGGTCATATGTCGCTTCTGGCGAAGCATGCGAACATGCACTGGGTTGATCCAGATCGGCTTGCTCTTGGTATCTTCAAATCGAACTAGCATGTCAGACTCGCTGGCTCTCGGCTTGCAAGCCGATCTGATCGGGGTTCTGGCCGAGCGAACTGGTCCGGCCGGTATCTCGTTGGCGGGAAATCGACTCGGGGATCTCGGCGAACGTGTAATCGAAGATGTCCTCGAAGTTCGGCTTATCGATGCCCTCGGCGGCCTTGACCACTTCCTGCACGATCTTCTTCGCCCGCGCTTCGGTCTCGGCCTGCTTCTCATCGTCCCACAGGCCCTTGGATTCCAGGTACTTGCGGTGGCGGATGATCGGGTCCTTGGCTTGCCAGGCTTCCAGCTCTTCTGTATCGCGATACCGCCGGGCATCGTCTGCCGTCGTGTGATCGGCAAGGCGGTACGTCACCGCTTCGATGAAGCTTGGCCCGCCGCCCGCTCTAGCGCGATCGAGCGCTTCACGCGTAGCCTTGAAAACCGCGAACATGTCATTACCGTCGACCTGGGTCGTGGGCATGCCGTAGCCGAGGGCTTTTTGGGCAATCGTCTCGCTCGCGGTCTGCGATTCTCTGGGCACGCTGATGGCCCATTGATTGTTTTGGCAGAAGAACACGCACGGCGCCTGGAGCGTGCCCGCGAAGTTCATCGCCTCATGAAAATCGCCCTCGGATGTCGCGCCATCGCCGAAGTAGGTAATCACGCATCGCGGCTCTTGTCGGATCTTGAATGCCCAGGCGATACCAGCCGCGTGGAGCATCTGAGTTCCAATCGGGATCGACAAAGGCGTCATGTGCACGCCGTCTGGGATCTGGTTGCCCCGCTCGTCGCCCATCCAATGCAGCAGGATGTTGTGCATGGGCAAGCCGTGGAGGAATAGCGCCGCGTTCTCGCGATAGCACGGCACGAGGAAGTCGGTCCCCTTCTTCGCGGCATAGCCCGAGCCCAGCGCCGCGGCTTCCTGGCCCTTGTTCTGTGGGTAGGTGCCCATGCGACCGGATCGCTGGAGCTTGAACCCCACCTCGTCGAAGTGGCGATAGATCACCATCTTCTCGAAAAGATCGCGGACCTCTTCGTCGGTCAGCGTGTCTTTGGCCAGCTTGGTATCGAGCTTCGCGTCCTCATCGAGGATCTGAAGATGCTCGATTGTGGTCTGGTACACAGTCCGTTGTGGCATGCAGTCTCCGTTCGGTCGTTCGCCCGATCGTAGGGGATCGGCAGAAGAATCAGCGAATCTCAGACGCGGGGTTATCCGCCGGTGTTGCTCGCGACTTGCTTGTCGCCCGGGAACTGCTTCACCCCCTGATTGACCGGCTCGCGGCCGGTGCCTTGTGCCTCGGGCGCACGCTCGGGAATGATGAACAGGTCGTTGGGCAGCGAGTCGCTCAGGTCAAGCGCGGCACTCGCGGCTTCGAGCATGCTTTCGTCGGTATTTCGATAGAGCCCGCCGAAGCAGTTCTCGATCTCAAGCTCGGCGATATCCATGAAGTGCTCGGCGGCCGCGCGATCACGCTTGCCCTCGGGGCCATTGACGCCCGCACGCACCTGCGCATCGAGCTTGCTGAGGGTGCAGGCATACGCGTGCACATACATCGCCGCGTCACCCACGCGGGCCTGGATGACCTGACGCTCGAGGATCTTCTCCTCAAACTTCGCCGAGGCCTGCTTGAACTGATGACTCAACTCGCGTGACAGCCGCGCAAGACGGCGGGCGTGGGGCTTGAGCGATGGGCTGACCTTGCTGATCTTGGACATTCGAGGTCTGACATGCAAGAACACCTCAAGCCCCAGCGGGATCGCGACCTTCCGCACCTTGCCATTGAGCATGCCCTTGCTGATGCGCGAAATGTTCGCGCCCAATCCCTCGTCCTTGTCCCAGCCGACGGCTTCCTTGATAGGCAGCATGTGCTCGGCGAGCTGCTTGCCGCCGTAGCCGAAGATGAACCTCTGCATGACCTCGTTTGCGCCCTCGACGACAAGGTTGATGCGCGAATCGCGGAAGATCCGCTCGACCTCGTTCTCGGTCATGTAGCCCTCGCCGCCCATGATCTGGAGTGCGTCGTTGACCACGCGCCAGCCCATCTCCGAGCAGAAGACCTTGCAGATGGCCGTCTCGACCATGATGTCGTCGTCCTTGCGATCAAGGAACCCCGTGGTCGCGTAGAGCACGGCATCCATCGCGTAGTTCAGCGCCGACATCCGCGCAATCTTCTCACGCATGAGCTCAAAGTCACTCAGAGGACGCCCGAACTGATGGCGGGTCTGCGCCCACTTGATCGCCTGGTCGGTCGCGCGGTGCGCCCCGCCGAGCATGCCCGCGCTGAGCGTGCACCGCCCATAGTTGAGGCACGTGAGCGCGACGTTGAGCCCCTTGCCTTCGCCGTGCAGGCGGTTGAACTTGGGCACGCGGACGTTGGTGAACCGGATGCGGGCCTGCCATGTGCCCCGGATACCGCACTTGGAGCGGTTCTTCTGGAAGATGTCGATGCCTTCCATCTCCGGCGTGCAGACCAGTGCGGTGACCTTCTCCTTGCCGTTGGGCATCGTCTGCTTGGCCATGACCGTGAAGAGGCTTGCCAGTGCGCCGCTGGTGGCCCACTTCTTCTCGCCGTTGAGGATGTAGTGCTCGCCGTCCTCGGAAACCTCACAGTGGGTCTCCTGGCCTCCGGCGTCACACCCGACATTGGGTTCTGACAGACAGAACGCGCTGAGCCACTCGCTCGAGAGGTGGGGGAGCCATGCCTTCTTCTGCTCGTCGGTGCCGAAGAGCTTGATCGCTCCGCAGCCGATTGAGAGGTGAGCGCTCACGACCACGGCTGTCGACCCACAGTACTTGCCGAGCATTTCCAGGACCCGGTTGTAGCTCGTGATACCCATGCCCAGGCCGCCGAACTCGGCGGGGATCGTCATCCCGAGCACGCCCATCTTGAACAACCGATCGAACGCCCACTGGGGGATTTCTTGCTCCTGATCGATCTGGACCGACGGATGCTCATCGCGCAGGTAGTCCTCGAGCTCGGCGAGCAACTGATCGCATCGCGCCGTCTCTTCTGCGCTCACGATCTCGGGATAGGGAAACAGGAGATCCTCACGCACGCGACCCCAGAAGTAGTTCTTCACCAGGCCCATCGAATCGGGCTCGGGGCCGAGCAGGCTCTCGGCTTCTTCCAACTCCTTGCGGTCCTGTTCGGAGATCCCTTTCATGTCCTTGAGGTCTGCCATCATCGTCTCCCTTCATCGATGCACCGGTTCGCGTTTCCGTCGCCGCCGCATCGCTTATGTGTTCTGTTGCTAGCGCTTCGCGGACTTCGCGAAGAACGCCTCGATGGCCGCTTGGCCCTCGGCCGTCGAGCGGAGCCGCACGAGGCTCTCTTGCTCGGACGTGATCGCCGCGTGCCAACCATCGCTGAGCCCGCTCAGCACCGCTTCGAGCACGGCCTGGCCTGATGGGGTCTGGAAGCATTCGCCATCGAGCCCGGTCACAACGTCGCGTACCAATGGTGCGCGATCCGCACGCCCGATCCACCGCGAGGGGTCGCCATCGCGATCGGGCAACTCCGCTTCGAGCACCCAAGACTTGGCAGTGTCGATCAGGTCTTCGTTTGAATCGCTGGTTGCGTCAAACAGCCCCATCTCCACCGCTTCGGGATAGGGCATCGTCTTGCCCGTAGCCGTCCGCTCCATCGCCTCGCGTGGTTCGATGCGCGCGGGCAGCAAGTTCGTGCCGCCCCAACCCGGACAGATCGAAAGCCCCGCCTCGGGCAAGCCCACCGGGTACGGCTTGCCGCTTGGGTTGGGTCCACCGATGAGTCCGTCACAGTGCATCGCCAACTCGAGCCCGCCGCCGAGCGCTGCGCCGCCGATCGCCGCCGCGGTCGGGATGGGAAACTGGGCAAACATTGCGTACACCTCTGAGGCGTACGCGAGGTACGCGAGCAACTCGGTGTCGCCCGCGCCATGGACGGTCTTCAAGTCAGCGCCCGCGACAAAGACCCGGTCGCTCGCCGACGCCAGCACGAGGCCAATCGCCTGCCTCGGCACAGCATCCAGCGCGTCCTCGATCCGCTCAATGAGCGGGCGGTCCAGCACGATCATCGGCGAATCGCCGGCATCGAGCCAAAGCGTGCAGCAGCCCGCGTGCGGGCCGGTCTCATCCATTTCGATGCGAAGCGGTTCGGTCGTCATAGCTCACTCAGAATCGTTGATCCCGCCCTGAATTGGGCGGCAAAATGGGTCCATGGAGTATATGCGCGACACGGGCGGCGCACCGGTTCGGGAATCCAAGTCATTAGGGCATTCGCCTCAGCGCTTAGGACCCGCCAAACTTGGCGCGCAGGGCCGCCTGGGCCTCGTCTCCGGCAATGACTCGGGCCGACAGCTTCGCTCCTTCACGGACAAGCGTCGGATCATCGGAGCCGTCGATCTCATTGAGCAGCGATTTGGTTGCGCGCAAAGCCTCGGGGCCGCCCTCGGCCAATCGCTTCGCGGTCGTCTCGGTGAGCTCAGACAAGGCCTCGCGCGACTCGGCAGATTGGTCGACCAGCCCGAGCGTTGCGGCTTTGGTCCCCGAGATCAGCCCGCCTTGGAGCATGAGCGCACGTGCTCGGCCGGCCCCCATCCGGCGGACTACCCAGGGAGCTACCACCGCAGGGCACAAACCCAAATCCACCTCGGGGAATCCGAGCTTGGCATCGTCGTGGGTGATCGCAAGATCGCACACGCACGCAAGACCACACCCGCCCCCAATTGCCGCGCCTTGCACCGAGCCAAGGACCACCGCAGGGAGTGATCGGATCTCAAGCGTGAGCTCAGCGAGCGATCCAAGAAGCTCGAAGGGGGTCTCTCCGCCGCTCTGGACCTGTTTGAGATCCATCCCCGCGCAGAATGCACGCCCCTCACCAGTGATGACAACCACAGACACCGCCGGGTCCCAGCGCAGCTCCTGGACGCGTTCGCGGAGCGAGGCGATGAGATCGATCGAAAGCGCGTTGCGGCTGTCCGGGCGATTCAATCGCAGTGTTGCGATCGGTCCATCTATCTCGATAAGAGCGAGCTCTGCCATAGGCGTGAGGGTAGACGGGATGAACAGAAAAAGGGCCGACGCGATGCGCCGGCCCTTTGGGTGTCTGTTGCAACAAACTCAGACGTTCTGGCTGGCCCCAAGCGGGGTGCCCAAGGTGCCGAAGCCGCCGGAGAAGAAGCTATCGAAGTGGGCCATGTAGGCAACGATCGGATCGGCGGCCTTGACGGTCAGGCCGTAGAAAGCCGGCTGATCGCGGCGGGCGCCCGTCACGAAGTCGTGCACGTCAAACTCCTGCACGCGGCGGCCGGGACGAATCTCGCGGAACGATTCTGAGCCAAGCCCACCATCAAAGTGGATCGTGATCTCGACGGCGATGTCCGCATCCGACGGGTTAAACAGGCGAAGGTACTCTGTGACATTGCCCTCCCGGCGGGGACGGAAGCCCTCGCCGAAGCCCCACAACGTGAATGCCTGATCCGAGAAGCTCGAAGCGAACTCATCGCCGAATACCTTCGTCGGAAGTACGAGGCTGATTGGCAAGTCGCCGTTCTGAACTTCATAGAAGACCGAGTAGGGCTGGCCAACCGGGAAGTTGCGCAGCTCCCCAACATCCAACTCGGCCCGGCTGCGGCTCTGGACATCCAGGCTCGTGCGATACGTCGTGCCATTCTGGAAGATGAACGAGAACAGCACCTCTGCATCTTGGTTATTGGGATTGAGAACGCCGATGACCTCGCCTTCAGAGTTCAGGCCGATCTGGCCCTCGGGGATCGCACCTCGCACATCG
>JAJDDL010000277.1 GCA_029260335.1 Phycisphaerales bacterium
GTGGCAACATCACCTGCACGGAGGTGCCAGATCCTGGCTCGCTTGTGATGGAGATCTCGCCATCGTGCTCGCGCACGATCTCTCGCACAATCGAGAGCCCCAACCCAAAGCCCTTGTCACTCGACGAGAAGTCTCGATCAAACACGCGCTCCAGCGCATCTGGGGTCATGCCTACGCCGTTGTCTTTGACGACCATCTCGACACACGGAGCGTCGCCATTGGTCGCCCGTCCAAGGGAGATCTGAATATTCCCCGGCCCCTTGATCGCATCACGCGCATTGAGAACCAGATTGATGATTAGCTGCCGGATCCGCGTCGCAGAAACGCTCGCGACCGCGTCGAATCCCGTTCTCGCCTCGAACTGGACCTGGACCGATGGAGGCGTCATTCGCTCAAGCATCGGAAGCATGGCTTCGATCAAGACGCGCAACTCCATCGGACGCTGGTTGAGCGTCGACTCCCGGGTCTGTTCGAGCAGTGTGCCGACGATTTCGCTCGCTTGCTGGGCCGCCTTCTCGACGCTGCTGACTGCCTTGCCTGCGGGGCTTGCACCATCGATGGCGCGCTGCGCAAGCTCAGCTTGGCCTTGAATCACAGTCAGCAGATTGTTGTAATCGTGCGCGACACCTTCTGCAAGCCTGCCCAACGTCTCAAGTCGCTGCCCCTCGTGTCTGCGCAGCGCCTCAATGGACCGGGCCGCGATATCTACAAGCACCGCAATGCTCTCAAAGTCCTGAGCATCCGGTCGCTGGCCCGAAACCGGTCCGTCAAGCAAGACGCTCCCGAGTGAAGCGCCAAGGACGCCTCGCATCGGCACCAGGGCCAGATCGCCATTGCGCCATCGCCCAGACTTGCCCGAACTATCCGAGGACAAAATGCTTCCGCGGCCCACCGGTGAGTGAATCCCAGCGAGATGTTCATCCCCATCGGCGACGCACCGCAGCACATCGCCCGGAGCAATCCCCCCCCCAGCCCCAGCTTGGATAACGGTCTTCGCGTCGGCGAACAGCAGGACCAACACACCACTCCATCCACTCTCCCATGCGCTTTGTGCGAGGCAGTGGATTATCTCACGCTCGTTCCGCGCGCTGAGAACCCGCGCTGCCGCATCAATCGGCACCTGCCCGACACACTGAGCGTCTAGTGAGTTATGGAGTTGGGCAGCCACTTTCCGATCCTCACAGCACGGGGAATCCGCGCGACACCGACTTCTCGGATGTCGGCGAGATCCTGGGCCGACTTGCGACCGACCCGGTACCATCGCGGCAGGGATCGCTAGCGATCCGCCAACATGCCCAAGGGAGAGACCTGATGAAAAAGCTGATCCTGGCGCTCGTTACCTCGCTCACCGCCGCTGCAGGTGCCCAGCAGGCTGGCGAGGGGTGGGTCGACCTGTTCAACGGGGAAACCCTGGCAGGATGGACAACCTCTGGTGACATCAACGCCTGGGGAGTCGAGGGTGACGAACTCGTCATCAAGAATCCGGGCAGAGGCTGGTGGCTCCGTACGGACAAGACCTACCGCGACTTCGAACTGCTCTTAGATTTCAATGTTTCTGAGGGTGCCAACTCAGGCCTAGGCCTCCGAGGATCAGCCCACGGCGATCCCGCTTTCACCGGCTTCGAGGTCCAGATCTACGACAACCACGGCGACGATCCTTCGCTCAATACCTGCGGTGCCGTGTACAACGCCATCGCTCCGACGACCACCGCCGTCAAACCCGCGGGCCAGTGGAACTCCTATCGCGTGAAGCTCATCGGTGACACGCTCAACGTCTGGCTCAACGGCCAGCACATCCAACGTGACCAGAAGCTCGATGATCGGGGCATGTTCCGCAATGCCAACCAGCCGCTCCCCTTGAGCGATCGCTATCCCACCGGATACATCAGCCTCCAAGACCACGGCCAACCCGTCCGGTACCGCAACATCCGGATCAAGGACCTGTCGCCCGACCCCGACGCAAGCAACTTCAAGCCGCTCTTTGATGGCAAGACAACCAAGGGCTGGTTCGCCAAGGGCGGCGGCACCTGGACTGTCGGCCAGCGCGAGGTCGAAGGCGGCGCGGTCATCGGCAGCAATGGACCCGGCCACTTGTTCAGCGAGAAGACCTACCAAGATTTCGAGCTGCGCGCGTTCGCCAAGGTCAACACCCGGGGCAACAGCGGCCTGTACTTCCGCACCATCCCCCGTCCCGAGGATCCCGATACCTGGCCGCTCGGCTACGAGGCCCAGGTCGACCAGCACGATCCCAAGAACTTCACGGGCTGCGTCTACGACCGCGCATGGCCCGCCCACACCTCAAGCCCCATCACACGCGACAACGCGTGGTTTGACTATCGCATCCGAGCCGTCGGCGATCGCGTGCAGACTTGGATCAACGGCGTACCCATGGTCGATACGAGCCTCGAAGACTTTGAAAAGGGCCATTTTGCCCTGCAGACCCATCACCAGGGCAACCAGGTCATGTATCGGGACGTGCGGGTGCGCGTGATCGACTAAGGCAGTTGGTGCCGTGGTGTGAGAACGCCTGGCGATCGCGCAACACTCACTTTCTACACGTGACCGTGAACCGCTGCGCAAAGAAATCTGTCCGGATCTCCGGCTTGTGTTCCCATGACATTCTGGCAAACTTCAACGCCTCGGCCTTGGTGAAACCCGCGGCGACACTCACCCGCGCGTCGTGCCGAATGATCGTGCTCCGGCCAACGGTCAACAAGAAGATCCCGGCGCGTGCAATCGGTGAGCGCACAAGATCGTTCCAGATCACTCCCTTTCGCGCCAACCGCTCCATGATGCGAAGCATCGTCTGCACCCGAATGTCGGTCAGGTGGTGCAGAAAGAGCCCGGCGTGGACATAGTCAAAGCTCCGGGGCCCGAACTGATCAATGAGTTGCAACGCGTCGCTCTCGACCAACTCAATCCGCTCTGCAAGCTCGGCTTGGCCTGCTACATGCTCTCTCGCGATCGCGAGGGTCTTGGGGTGGTTGTCCACGCCCGTGACATGCAGGTCGATCCCGTGATGGCTCGCCCAATGGACCGCGGCCATCGGGAGATCTGCCGAGCCGGTCGCGATATCCAGGAGCGTGACCGGCTCACCCGTCGCCCAATCGCTCGACCATCGCTTGAGTTGGCCGAGCAAGGCCCTTTGCCCGCCCAAGACCCGATTCACCCCTCGGATATAACGCAAGGATTGGCGCAAAGCCGCCTCGTCCACCTCGGGGTCGTCCATCATTTCGGGCGTGAGAGTCCTTGCCACGGGCGAGTGTATCGCCCGAGCCTCCCTACTATTGGTCATGAGCCTCGAACGACCCGCCATGGGAAACTCCGCCGCCAGAGCCCCGGCAGAAGTCCGCGAGCTCAAGTCCAACGGCACCGCTCGAAAACCGGTCACCATCCGCACCCTTCGCCAGATGGCAGACCGAGGCGAGCCCTTCTCGTGCCTGGCGTGCTACGACGCGATCACCGCCCGCTGGCTCGAGCGTGCCGGAGTCCATGTGCTGCTCGCGGGCGATAGCGCCGCGGAGATCGTCCTCGGTCTGCCTCGCACGATCCACATGCCGATGGAGCTCTCAATCTGGCTCACCGCGGCACTCAAACGCGGCGCACCCAACACGGTGGTCATGGCCGACATGCCCTTCTTGAGCTATCACGCGAGCGAGGATGAGGCGCTCAAGAACGCCGGCAGATTCATGACCGAGGGCCTTGCCGACACCGTCAAGCTCGAGGCCGACGCCAGCTTTGCGCCGCTCGTCGCCCGATTCACGCGTGCGGGCATCCCGGTTTGCGCCCATGTCGGCTCACTGCCCCAACGCTCGGCGATGCGTGGTGGTTATGGCTCGGCAGGCCGAACCGCAGAGGAAGCACGCAAGATCATCGACGACGCCATCGCGTTGGAACAAGCGGGCGCTGTCATGACCCTCGTCGAGGCCGTGCCCGATCAGGTCGCCCAAGCGATCATCGAGCGCACCGAGATCCCGCTCATCGGCATCGGTGCGGGCCCGGCATGCCATGCCCAGATCCTCGTGGTCCACGATCTATTAGGACTCACCGACCACGCACCCCGTTTCGCGACCCCACTCGCCTCCATGGGCGAGTCCATCCAAGGCGCGGCGACAGACTGGGTTGCAAGCGTGAGCGCACGCAAAAGAGGCGGCCGGCCCTATGAGATGTCCGAGAGCGAGGCACAGGCGTTTGCCGCCTCTCTCGCTCAATAGCGACATGCCGATCCGGAAACCTCCCCAGAGTGCCGTGTTCGATGAAACCGGACCTGCTCCTTGTCGAATCATCTTTCATACACCCGAACCTCTCGGGTGTTGTTTGGTATGCTGATGGTGGCAAGTGATGCCAACAGAGTCGGAAGGACGCGACCATGCGCAGATTCGTCAGCTACGGCCCAGCGATAATCGTGAGCCTCACCATCCTCCTCGCACTGATCTTGGTGCCCATGACAGTCCGCGAGGCAACCTTCGCGGCGACCAAGGCCAAGGTCACCCTCGCGCGACAAGCGTTGCAAGACGATGACATCCTCAAACGACTGGACAACGCGTTTACCAAGATCGCAGATGCCACAGGCCCCTCGGTCGTGCATATCGATGTGCGGAATCGGGCTCGCACCGGCGCGACGGGCGCCGGCTGGGTGTTCGACGACAAGGGCCACATCGTCACCAACGCGCATGTTGTCAGCGACGCAAGCGTCGTACTCGTGCAGTTCGCCGATGGCCGGGTCGAGGAAGCCGAGGTCCAGGGCACGGATCGCAGCACCGACGTCGCCGTGCTCAAGGTGGACACGCTCAGCGGGCTGCTCCCGTTGCCCCGCGCATCGGGCATCATCCCTCGCCAGGGCCAACTCGTATTCGCGTTCGGCTCCCCCTTCGGCTTCAAGTTCTCGATGAGCCAGGGCGTCATCTCCGGGCTCGGCCGCTCGCCTTCGGGTGCCGTCGAGTTCGGCGGCTCGACCAACTTCATCCAGACCGACGCGGCGGTCAATCCCGGCAACTCGGGTGGCCCGCTCGTCGACTCCTCCGGCCGGGTCATCGGCATGAACGTCGCCATCGCAACCGGTCGCGATACCGACGGCACCACCGAAGGCCAAAGCGCCGGCATCTCCTTTGCCATCCCGCTCTCGACCGTGGAATACGTCGCAGAGCAACTCATCGCCGGGCGTGAACCGTCGCGAGGCTTCCTGGGCATCTCGCTCCCGAGACTCACCGCAACCGTGGTTCCCGACAACACATTCCACGGCACGGGCGTGTATGTGCC
>JAJDDL010000278.1 GCA_029260335.1 Phycisphaerales bacterium
AGTTCCAGATCTGGCATCAGGTCTCGACCATCGGCTCGTACATGTTGCTGGTTGGGTTCCTGATCGAGGGGGCCGTGCTCATCTACGCCTTGTTCGCCGGCAAGAAGGCTCCGCCCAATCCGTGGGGCGGCATGACCCTGGAGTGGGAGACCGAGAGCCCACCGATCGAGCACAACTTCCACCACGAGCCGATCCTAAAGCACGGGCCATACGACAACGACGAGGTCGTGCCCCCGCATTGGGACCCGGCGGACTATCCGCTGCCCGAGGGTGGCCCGAGCCACCACTGATCCCAAAAGAGACGAGTCCAGACAGAGAATCGATCCGAGATAGAGCCAGCACACGCACGATTGCGAGATCCCGCCATGAGCACGATCGACACCCCCAAAGAGCGACAACCGCTGTGGCAGCGGATGAAGCACTCGCACCACTTCCGGAGCCACGACGAAGAGTTCGACGCATGCAAGATCGGCATGTGGCTCTTTCTCACCACCGAGGTGCTGCTATTCAGCGGGTTCTTCTGCGCTTACGCGATCTTCCGCGCCAAGTACCCCGAGGCGTTCCAGAACGGCGCCCACCACCTGGACTGGCGCTGGGGAAGCCTCAACACCGGCATCCTGCTGCTCTCGAGCTTCACGATCGCGTACAGCATCCGCTGTGCCCAAACCAACAACCAGTTCTGGCTCAAGTTCAACCTGCTCTTTACCGCTTTCTGCGGGCTCGCGTTCGCCGGCATCAAGTTCGCCCTCGAATACGGCCCCAAATGGGCCCAGGGCAAGCGGCCGGGAGCATGGTTTGACTATCCCAACGCCGAGAACGCCTCAGAGCCCATGTGGTGGAGCATCTACTACATGGCCACCGGCACCCACCTCGCCCACGTGCTCATCGGCACGGCGGTCATCTTCGTTATCTGGTATCGCGCCACCAAGGGCATGTACGGGCCCAAGCACTACACGGGCGTCGAGATCACCGGCCTGTACTGGCATCTAGTCGATCTCATCTGGATCTTCCTGTTCCCCTTGCTTTACCTCATCCACTAGAAACCCTGCACGAGGACGCTTTTATGGCACAAGACAACGCAGGCACGTTCGACCCCACCGATCCGCACGGGTTTCACGCCAACGACACCCACGGGCACGTGATCCTCTCGCCCTTCACACTCATCAGCGTGCTGGTCGCGCTGATGATCTTCACGATCCTCACGGTGTTCGCCAGCCGCTTCGAGGTCTGGGCCGCCGAGGCGTTCAACATGGAGATCCCCCAGTGGGTCAACGTGGCGATCGCGATGAGTATCGCGGTCGTCAAGGGCGTGCTGGTGCTCATGTTCTTCATGCAACTGAAGTACGACACGCCGTTGAACACGATCATCTTCGCGACATGCCTGCTCGCGTTCGCCGCGTTCTTGGGTTTTACGGCACTGGACCTGTTCACGAGAGACTCGATCGATCGGGAGCGCGAGGGCGAGATCCAAGCGGGGGGCATGCTCACCGAACACACGCGCTACGAAGAGGTCTTCAACGAGAAGACAGGCGAGTGGGAAAGAACCAAGGTCAGACTTGGAGGCGGAACCTCCATTTTCGATCGGGCGAAGAACCGTCCGCGCAGTCCCGACGAGCAGCGCGTGAGCGGCCACCACGAGGAAGCCGCGGAGTTCAGTTCCGCCAACCGCACCGTGCGCATGACCGGATTGCATTTGTTCGCCCCCAAGGACGAGCACGGCGAAAGCCACGCGGGCGAGAGCCACGACAGCGGTGAAGAAGGCGGTCACGACGAAGAATCGGGCGATGACGGCCATTGATTGGCCACTGTGATCGGCTCATGAGAACGCAAGCCTTGGGAGATGCCTGATCGAAACTGACGGCTCCAGATCGTCCTCGCGAGCAAAGTTGTTGATCGTTGCAGCAGTCGCTCTGCTTGTCTTTGGCATCAGCGTGCAGCAGCTCTGGACTCGGGTCGCCCGCGCGAACAAAGAAACGCCGCCGACGATCTTCTACTTCAAGCCCATCAACCAGACCGAGTTCTCGTTTGGGCCCAAGCGGGTCGTGATCGAGGACGAGGTCGCCGAGGACGGCTCGGGCGAACTCACCATCCGCTACGGCGAGGATGCGTTAGTCCTGCCCATCTCCATCCCGGTCCGCTTTGATGAGTTGCCCGGCCTCTCAAGCCACAGCGACTGGCTGCAGATCCTGCTCCTCCAAGAGAACCAGAGTTTCGATCGCGAGCGCGCACTCATTGAACGCGAGGCCGGCGTCGCGAACGCGCGATGCATCATCGTCACGCGACATCAGCGCCCCGGCATGGACCCCGAGACCTTTGGCGAGGTCTTCAAGTCCGATTGGCAGTTCTCGTTCTATGAGTTCGATCCCGCGGGCGGATTCATCATGCATCCAAAGCTCGGCTATCCCGAGAGCGATCGGGCGTTCGCCAGGCGCCTGTCCCGAGCCAAGCGCGAGGGGAAACCCGCGCCCGAGCGAAGCGAGTCCGAACTCAAGGCCGGCACCTGGGAGTTCCACGCCGCGATGTTCGTGATGCCAAAGGGAAGCGGCCCGGGCGGATTCCCAACCAGACCCGCCCTCGAAGCGGTCTCCTGGACTCTGCCCACCGCGAGCGTCTCACTCGTCGTGGCGGTTTTCTGCATCGCGATGGCCTTCGCGCCAAGCCGCGAGGACGTCAATCGCTAGGACGCCTTGCCGAGACTCGCTCAATCGGACGGCGAAAGACCATGCCGCCCGATCCCATAGAACTTGCCCGGCAGACGGCTCCGGTGATCCCCCCGCTATCATCGTCGGCCTAATAGGAGTGTGCGCCCATGATCATGACCACCGACATGCGTGTGGATTATGAAGATGTCACCGCGGTCGAGGACCTCAATCTCCGGATCGAGCCCGGCGAGGTGTACGGGCTCATCGGCCCCAACGGCGCAGGCAAAACAAGCACCATCCGCGTGCTCGCCACCCTCCAACGCCCGACCTACGGCGAGGTCAGTGTCGGTGGGATCGACGCGCTGGAAAACCCGCGCGATGTGCACCGGATTCTCGGCTATATGCCCGACCTGCCGCCGGTGTACGAAGACCTGAAGTGCTGGGAGTTTCTCGACCTGTTCGCTGGGACGTACTTTGTCGATCGACGAAACCGCACCACGCGGGTCGATGAGTGTCTGAGCCTGGTCAATCTGCAAGGCAAACGCGACGCGATGGCCGGCACGCTCAGCCGCGGCATGACCCAGAGGCTCGTGCTCGCCAAGACGATCTTGCCCGATCCCAAGGTGCTGCTCTTGGATGAACCGGCCAGCGGGCTGGATCCCAACGCGCGCATCGAGCTCCGCGATCTGCTCAAGATGCTCGGCGAGCAGGGCAAGACCATCCTGGTCTCTAGCCACATCCTGACCGAGCTCCAAGAGATGTGCACGAGCATCGGCATCATGGAACGCGGCCGGCTGCTCGAATCCGGCCGGATCGACGCCATCATCGATCGCCTGAGCGATCGCAAGCGATTGCTCATCGTCGAGCTACTGGACTTCGCGGCCCACGAGGGCGCCTTGCGCGCTGAACTCGAACCCCTGGGGCTCATCGAGCCTCTGAAGGACTCCATCGCGGTCGCGTTCTCGGGCGACGATCGCGCAGCGGTTGAGCTGCTCCGCTCGCTCGTGGAAAAGGGCCTGCCCGTGAAGTCGTTCAAAGAGCAGAAGATGGGCGTTGAGGACATCATGAAGAAGATCGGCGCGAGGGAGGTCTCGTGAGCGAAGGTGAAAACAAGTTCGTCGAGCTGATCCGAAACCCGATCTGGGGCAAGTCGGTCCACTCGCGCCTGCGTTCCAAGCACATCATGAGCTGGGGCGTGATCGCATTCACGATCACCGCGTTTATCTCGGTTGTCACCTATCTCCCGGCGGTCGAGCGCGGCATGAAGCCCGAGGACGCCGCGAAGATGATGATCATCCCGATCATCATCATCCAGGGCGTCGTGATGATGCTCCTGGGCACGGGCGCGGTCGCGAGCCAGCTCTCGATCGAACGAGAGAAGGGCTTGCTCGACTATCAGCGGATGACGCCCATGAGCCCCAGCGCCAAGATCATTGGCTATCTCTTTGGCTTGCCCGTGCGCGAGTATTTCCTGTTTGCGCTGACATTGCCGTTCCTGGGCTTCGCGATCGCCGTGGGCGGCATCAGCCCGATGAAGATGGCCCACTTCTACCTGGTCTTCTTCTCGAGCATCTGGCTCTATCACATGACCGGGTTGGTCGCGGGCATGGCCTCGAGCAAGCCCCGCCAAGCCGCGATGATGACCCAGGGCCTGGTCGTGTTGCTCTACCTGATCCTCCCAATTCTGTCGCGCTTCGGCCTCACGTTCTTCGACTATCTCACCGTCCGCCCCACGTTCTTCGCGATGGTCGCGGGCGAGCTCGAGAGCGCGAGTCCAGGGATTCGCGCCGCGGCCGAGCAGCAGGTGACTGGGCTCAAACAAACCGGTGACATCCCATTCTTCAACTTTGAGCTGCACTCGACAATCTTCACGCTCATGGTGCAGTTCTTCTTGCTGACATTCATGTATCGCGTCGTGCAACGCAAATGGAAGGACGAGTTCAGCCATCCGTTCAGCAAGCTCAACGCCCTGGCCTTCTACTCGGGTGTGCTCTTTCTCGTCGTCGGGAGCCTGTGGCCCGTGCTCGGGGAGAGAGAACTGAGCAACCAGCTGATGTACCAGTTCGGCGGCGAGCAAGGCATGCCCCCTGCGCTGTTCTTCTTCTTCGTGCTGTTAGTCCTCTTGCTCGTCTGTGGCACGGGCTGCCTGCTCATGATCAGCATGATCACGCCTAATCGTTTCACCCAGATGCGCGAGCTCCGACGCGCCAAGAAACTGGGTTTCTCGCACGTGCCATTCAACACCGATGGCGCCACGAGCATGCCCGTGGCGCTGGGCATCACCGCGCTCACCATCGTCGCGTACATGATCCTGCTGCGCCATGCCGACCAGACCGGGTGGTACCTCGAGAAGATGTCGGGACTTTGGAATCAGATCGCTCCGGTCCTGTACCTCGTATGCACGGCCCTGTTCATCCAAGCCGTGCGCGAACGGTATTCTGGCCGAGCGTTCATCGTGAGCACGTTCCTGCTCTGGATGCTCCCCGCGTTCACGATGATCATCCTCTTCGCCGCGTTCAACGCCTGGGCCGCGGGGTCCTATGTCGGGGTCGTCTGCCCGCCCGTCGGCTTCTGGCTATCGCTCGCGAACTTCTTGGAAAGCTCCGAGCAGTTGGAGAACTCGGTGCCGCAGTTCACGCCCGATGGTGTGAGCCCGCATCTGCCGGCCATCACGGGTTTCGGCGTCGGCGTCTACGCGGTGCTCGCGATCATGTTTCAGGTACGGCTGCGTCAGTGGCAAGTTTCACGGCGAAACGCGGAGCTGGGTCATAGCGAAGATGAAACCGTGATATCGGCGGACTAACGCAGGCACTGGCCTGTATAGAGTTAAGGCGGATCACAGGCCCAGCCGTGAGGAAGGGCGTCTACCTGATCTTCGCTAACTACCAAGCCTCAATGCTCAAGAGCTTCCACGACTGCACGGATTGAACCGAGACCAAGATACAGCTCGGTAGGAACTGAAGCGGTGGTAGACCCCACTCCCTCACGGTCGGGCCTATGAGGCGCTCATTGAACTCCTGGATCCTGGATCGCTCTGCGATCGACGGCAGGATGCCACCGCCCCACTCTCTGGCTATTCCGGCTCGCCGCGCCCGAACGGAAGCAGGTCCTTGGTCTTGCCCTCGGTCCAGTCCTTAAAGTGCGGCCAGAAGATCTCGTCGAGCATGATCTTCAGACACGCCGCGAGCGGAATCGCGATCAGCAACCCAAACACGCCGAACAGCACGCCGCCCGCGATCGACGCGAACAAGATGGCGGGCGTGGACATCCCCGTGCTCTTGCCCTGGATCTTGGGTGTCCAGACGTAATCGTCCAGCGCCTGGCCAACAAAGTAGAAAAGCGTCGGCGCGAGCAGCACGTACGCCACGTGGCCGCGAATCCCCGTGTGATTCTCAAACCAGAGCAGCGCGATCGAGATCGGGATGCCGACCGACGCCAAGTACGGCACGTTGCTCAGGTTGGCCACGATCGGCCCGAGAATGAACGCCGCGGGCACGCCGATGATGAAGTACCCGATCGTGAACACGATCGACTGGATGAACGCGATGGTCATGCGCCCGCGGATGAAGGCGCTGATGACCTTGTCAAACTTGCCGCCAAGCTCGACGAGCCGGCCGCGGTTCTTGTCGGGAATCAGCTTGGCAACAAAGAGCTGAACCTTGGGCCACCCGGTCGCCATGAAGTAGAAGAAGAACGCGGTCAGGAAGATCATGAAAAACAGCGCAAACGCGCGCGCGGCGTAGGAAAGCGTCGTCTGGATGACGCTCGCACCGGTCGCCGCGGCACCACTCGTGAACCGCTCCTGGTTCGACTCAAACCAGTTGCGGACAACGCCAAACATCGCATTTGCCGTCCCCCCCTCGTCGGCGGCGGCGAGGCGATCGTGGATCCAGAGCCAGCCATTGCCCGCCTTCTCGCGGACATCATTCCTCAGCGGGAGAGCTTTGTCCTCGGCAGTTTTCAACGTGGCCCGTGCGGTCTCGTACGCCTCTGGCTCGACCACATCGAGTAACTTCCCGTCCTCATTCCGTGGCGGAGACGCATCTTCTACATCCTCCACCGCTGGCGGATCGCTTTGAAGCGGGACGTCATCACCAGCGCCCGACTCATCCGGTTCCCCAGACTCCGATTCCTCAGATTCTGCCGCGGCATCAGCCCGCTGCTGATCGAGAATGTCCTGCGTAGTCATGAGTTCGAATTCACGACGAGCATCGTTGGCCTTGCGATTCGGCTCGACACTCTGGTACACCACCGAGACACTGTCGGCCAACCGCGTCGAAAGCGAAACACCCTGCACCACGGCAAACGTAGCCGCAAACATCGCGGGCACTACAATGAACACCACCATCGCGGCGATAATCACATTGACCGAACCGCGCCGTTCAAAGCGCGTGCGACGCATGAGCAAGCCCACAACCGGCTCAAGCAGGAACGCAAAGAGCATCGCCAGGAGCAACGGCACCGTCACAATGCTGATCTTCTGACCC
>JAJDDL010000279.1 GCA_029260335.1 Phycisphaerales bacterium
TGCGACCTCGCCCTTATCAGGGGCGCGCTCTAACCAACTGAGCTACACGCCCAATGTGCGGCCAACAGGATAGATCCGGGGCCCGGCCCTGTCATCCCCGACTGGCGAGAATCAGTCCAGGCGACCCGCCGGCACCGTCTGGGCACCGCGGGTCTGGCACCATTACCGGGCTCAGATGCACTGTCTTGCGCCGGAGGTCCTCGGGTACACTCTCATCCATGATGCGGTTTCTCCGACGGCGTGAGATGCTTTCCATGGGCGAAAAGGCCCGTCGTCAGCATTCTCAGTGGCTCACCCGGACCCTCGCTTCTGCCAGCCCATACCCGCGAATCCCGACCCGGAGGGTCGATTGTGGGGGTTTTGATCCGCTCTTGCGCAAAGAACGCGGGCGGCAGATCGCCGACCGATGGTGGCAGGGCGCGCTGGATCGGGTCGAAGCGCTGGACACAAATCGTCGATAGAACGGACTAGGGAGGAGTTCGGCACTATCGTCGCCGACGAACTTCCCCGACGCGGTCCACTGACGGAGAGACCAAGCAATGGCGACCGAGACAACAACCCTGCGCCCGGCCTGGCGGCTTAAGATGATCCTGGTCATCATCGGTGTCGGGGCGCTTGGCATTTGGGGATTCATCGACGCGTCGATCGTGTACCCGGCACGGGGCGAGAAGTTTGCCCGCATCGTCGGGGAACTCAAGTACCTCGAAGCCGCGGCCGGGCCCGCCGACAACCGTCGGCCCATCCGCGCAGCCACCGTGAGCGTGCCAGATCCAGAGGCTTCCTTGGCCGATCTGGTCGATCGCCAGAAGAGCACCATGGGGATCTCCGACATGGAGATCAACCGACTGACCTGGCTCCGAGCTCTGAGCGTTGTCGGCAAGCTCGATCCGCAGTTCACGACCTACACCGATGATGGGGGCGAGCGCGATCCGGATTCTCGGTTGCAGGAGCTGGAAGCAGAGTCCAAATCCAACAAGTCGACCCCGACCGCCGTGCATAAGTTCGACATCGCAGTCCAATGGCTGATCTTCGGCGTGTGCATGACGGTCGTGTTGTGGTGTGTGCTGGTCGTGCTCCGGACCGCGTCCAAGCGATACTCCTACGACAGCGCAACCAAGACACTCACCCTGCCCGGCGGCAAGTCCTTCACGGTCGATGACATCGAGGACGTCGACAAGCGCCGGTGGCACAAGTTCTACGCGACGATCAAGATCCGCGAAGACCACCCCTCGCTCGCGGGCAAGGCAATCGAGTTCGATCTCTATCGGCGTGCGAGCATCGAGGACTGGGTCCTGGAAATGGAACGCACACGGTTCCCGGACCGAATAGAACCAGAAGAGCAGGATTCCGAGGAGGGCACGGCGCAGGAAGACGCGTCCGAGCCCGCCGAAGAGCAACCCGTTGACTAAGCCAACCGACAGATGCCAACGGGGTCGACGCCGCACTGAGACTGTGGTCTCATGGGGCTTCCTGCAGAGGTACGCGGCGTGGACACACGCCTTGGGCAAGGAGGCCCAGCTTGAAACCGATGCCAGAGGCAGGGCCTGGAGCCGAGGCGGCAGCCGTGGGTTCTAAGAAGGCAAAGAGCGTCGACGAGGAGGTCAAGCAGTTCGTGCTCGATACGAACGTGCTTGTGTATAACCCCGACGCGATGTTCGTGTTCCAAGAGAACCACGTCGTCATTCCTTTCCCCGTAATCGAAGAGCTCGACAAGCTCAAGAAGGGTGAGGATGAGGTCGCGCGAAACGCACGCCAGGCCATCCGCCATCTCGATCGCCTGCGCGCCCACGGCGACCTCACCGAGGGTGTGGTCTGGGGCGATATGCCTGTCCGCCAGGGCGTCCCCGCCAACAGCAACGGCGGCACCATCCGCGTTGTCGTCGATCAGTTCACCAGGCCCGATGCGCTCAAGGAAGAGAACGCCGACAACGAGATCATCACTGTCGCGTGGCATCTCAAGCAAGAGGGCCTGCCAGCGGTTTTCATCTCCAACGATCTGGCGGCGAGGATCAAGAGCGACGCGCTGGGCATAACGACCGAGGATTTTCAGAATCAGAAGGTCGACGCCGAGCGCTTGTACCAGGGGTACATCCCGCTCGACACGCCGGGCGATCTGATCGACGAGCTGTACAAGGAGCGGATGCTCCCGGTCGAGCGCATGAAGGATCTGCTCGCGATCGAGACCGAGTCGGGCGATGTGATCGAGCGTGAACTCGCGCCCAACGAGTTCCTGATCCTGCACGACATCGAAGACGACGCGCACTCAGGGCTCGCGCGAAGGCTGGCCGACACCGAGCAGGTCATCCCCGTTGTCGGGCCGCGCAAGCCCATCAGCGGCATCATGGCGCGCAACGTCCAGCAGACCATGGCCCTGGACTTGCTCCTCGACGACGAGATCCGTCTGGTCACCCTGCTCGGCAGCGCCGGCACGGGCAAGACTCTCCTGGCGATCGCGGCGGGGCTGGTCAAGGTCTTCCAGGAAGAGCGCTACGACAAGCTCCTGGTTGCACGCCCGATCATGCCCATGGGGCGCGATATCGGCTATCTCCCGGGCACCAAGGACGAGAAGCTTGAGGCGTGGATGCAGCCGATCTTCGACAATCTGGCTTATCTGCTGAGCACGCGTGGGAGCAAGGACCAGGCCGCCGAGAGCCACA
The DNA here is from genome assembly GCA_029260335.1 of Phycisphaerales bacterium. Lineage (GTDB taxonomy): Bacteria > Planctomycetota > Phycisphaerae > Phycisphaerales > UBA1924 > S146-42. The sequence goes on from JAJDDL010000279.1 coordinate 2,658, forward strand.
CGACCGAGCATCGCATCGAGAAGCTCATCGCCGACGGCAGGCTCGTGCTCGAGCCCTTGACCTACATCCGTGGTCGGAGCATTCCGCACCAGTTCATGATCGTCGACGAGGCGCAGAATCTCTCGCCGCACGAGGTCAAGACGATCGTCAGCCGCGTGGGCGAGGGCACCAAGATCATTCTCACGGGCGACATTCAGCAGATTGACCACGTGTATCTGGATAGCTCGAACAACGGGCTGGCGTACGCGGTCGAGAAGATGAAGGGCCTGGGGATCGTGGGCCACATCACGCTTGCCAAGAGCGAGCGAAGTGAGCTGGCGAGCCTGGCCGCCGAGCGGCTGTAGTCACTCCGATTGTTCGGCGGGGCGAGCGTGGACACGCTCGAACTTCTCGATCTGATCAGTCGGCACGCGCAGCGCCGCCAAGGCGTCGCATGCCGTGGGTGGCTGGGAGTTCGGCAGCAGGAGCTTGAGCTTGGTCTGGCCAACCCGGTCGATCGTGAGGATCCCGCCCGTGGTGGCAAGCCACACGCTGAACCGAACCCGAAGGTTGACCTGGCGGATTTCTGACATTGGGATGGTGAAGTTTCGCTCATCGTGCAGAGAGAACGCCGGCGTTGCAACATCCATGCTGTCGTACGCGGATTCGCGTTCGTTGCGTCGTTCTACTTGACGCATCGCGGGGCGTCGCAGGATTGCGAGCCCGCCGGAGGTCAACTCGGCCGTGCGATTGTCGTAGACCTGGGCCGAGAGATAGGCCAT
>JAJDDL010000280.1 GCA_029260335.1 Phycisphaerales bacterium
ACGGTGCCGGAGATTATTGAGTTCATCGAGATCGGAGAGTCGTTCGTGATGGTGAACGATCAGGAGTTCCCACAGGGATCTATTCGCGGCAACTTCCTTGTGCCCGCGCCGTCGACAGCCATGCTTCTGGGCCTGGGAGGCCTGGTTGCGATGGGTCGACGACGCTGAGATTTGTTGCGCGGAGTTGAAATGAGGGCGGCCAGTGGGGCCGCCCTCATTCGTTCTTGGAGGCGCGAAGGTCGCGTCTGTTTACTTGCGCTGAGCCTCTGGCGCGATGGACGCGTGGGTGAGGGAGATGTCGATCTCGACGGTCTCGGCGACCTTATCACCAATGACCGGATGGCTCACGTTGAAGTTCGCGAGTCGGACGGTCATCTTGGTGCGGACCGCGAGCAGGTCGCCTTGGGCGACGCCCGCGGTGCGGGCGCTGGCGGGCATGAATGTGAAGCGGGTCTTTGCGAGGCGGACCGGCCGGGTCACGCCGTGAAGGGTGAGTTCGCCAATGAGCGTGCCTTGGTAGGTACTGAAGTTCTCGGTCTCCTTGACGAGGGAAACGCTCTCGGTCTTGGTGAGTTGGAAGACGATGTTGGGGTGGGCCTTGGCGTTGAGCCACTCTTTGCCCGCGAGGTGCTCATCGCGCAGGTCGATGCCGGTCTTCATGCTCTTGACCGGAAGATGCCACTCGCCGGCGACGAGGTTGGTTCCGCCGCGTGCGGCGATGGTGTAGCCGATTACTTGGTTGCTTTGGCCTTTGAAATCTTCCAAGGGTGCGTTGGACTCGAAGTAGATCTGGCGCGAGCGAGCGGGGAGTGCGTGGAATGCGTTTCCCTTTGCCGAGTGTTCGGCTGGGATGACAAGGGACTTGCCGCTCTCGGTTGTCTTTGCGAATGGGGGAGCCGTGGCGGCTGCGGCGAGGGCGCTGAATGCGCCAACAACGCTCAGGAAGCCGATCGTCTGGAGTGCTCTGAGTCGCATGTGTCTGTCCTCGTTCGGCTCTGCGTACGGACGCTTGGCCGGTTCAGTGTAACTCGATTGGTCGAACGCGCGATCGTGCCCTATGCGGGGTTATCTGGTCACGAAGCGGGTTCCTGGTCTGGTTCGTCTGGGCCATCGGTCTGATTCTGCCCTTGCTTGCGGCGAGCGAGAAAGAAGCTGATCGCACCCACAGCGATCGCGAATGCGCCGAGGGTGGCGATCGAGATGCCATCGCGTCCAGGTCCGCTTGGCAATAGGCCGAGCGTGAACACGCGCAATGTTGCGCTACCGCCTTGGACTTGAGCGCTCTCGATCGAGAGCCGCATGTGCTGAATCTCCTGAGTCGTGATGCTGGGATACCCCGGCAGCAGTTGCGCATGGGTAGACACATAGATCAGTCGCGATATTTCCGGTTTCTGGCGTGCGCAGCCAATCCCGATGGAAGTATCGGGAAGCGTTGGCGTATACATTGGCGGTAACGCCTATCCGATCGCGGCGACGCGGTCGACCTCATCGACGCTTGTCGCGCCTTCGCCCACGAGGCGCCAGCCGAACTGCGCGAGCGTGGTGAACAGGCCCTTCTCGATGACGGCCTTAATGCCCTGGACGCTCGGCTCTTTGAGGATGATGTCGCGCAGTTCGTCGTCGACATCGAGCAGTTCGAACACGCCTCGGCGACCTCGGTAGCCCGTGCCGAGGCATCGCTTGCAGCCGACGGCGGCGTAGGCGGTCGTCTTGCCGCCGAGATACTTGCTCATGCGGGATACTTGGCCTGGCGCGAGGGACATCTCGGCCTTGCAGTTATCGCACAGCACGCGGACGAGGCGCTGGGCGAGCACGAGATCGAGGCTGTTGGCGACGAGATACCCCTCGACGCCGAGATCAAGCAATCGGAAGATGCTGGTGACCGAGTCTTTGGAGTGGACGGTGGTGAGCACGACATGCCCGGTCATGGAGGCCTGCATGGCGGTGCGGGCGGTCATCTCATCGCGAATCTCGCCCACGAGGATGACGTCGGGGTCTTGGCGCAGGACGCTTCGGAGCAGATCGCTGAAGCCCTTGCCCTTGTCCTCATCGACGGGGAGCTGGGTCACGCCCTCGAGCGTGTATTCGACGGGGTCTTCGATGGTGATGATGTTGCGCGAGTTGCGATCGACCTCTCTGAGCATGTTGTAGAGGGTGGTGGTCTTGCCTGAGCCGGTGGGGCCGCAGGCGAGCAGGAGGCCGTGGTCTTGGCGGGAGATGCGGCGGATGCGTTGGTGCATGTAGCTCAGGAGGCCGAGTTCTTCGAGTGAGTGGGGGATGTCACGAAGATCGAGCACTCTGATAACACCCTTGGCGCCGTGGACGCTTGGGGTAATGCTGACTCGGAACTCTGTGCGCCGGTCGTCGAAGCTAGCCGAGAAGTGACCATCTTGGACCGCATCGCGTGCGGCTTGTTTCATTTGGCACGTGGCACGGATGAGCCCGAGGGCGAGCTCACCGACCCGGTGAGGTAACTCGACGATCCAGACCATCTGGCCGTCGACGCGCATGCGCACGTGGAACTCGTCGCGTTTGGGCTCGATGTGGATGTCCGTGGCGTGAGACTTGCTTGCAACCCGGAGCAGGTAACGGACTGCGCGCGGGCCGTCGCCGGCGGTCCGGAGGACGTCAGTCGGACTGCCATCGGCGTTGATGAGGCTGACTGCTTCGAGTTGAGTTTGCTTGGGGGGCAGGTCCTTGAGGATGCGCTTCAGTTCGAGGCTCCACTCGGGCTCGGGCTCATCGCCCTTGCCTCGCTTGGCGGCGACCTCGTTTGCGAGGGCACCTTCGGCTTCGATTAAGAACTCGCTGTTGCCGACCTTGAGCAGGTCGCCCGGGCAGAGCGGGGCGAAGCGGGTCTTCTCGCCGTTGACACGGATGCCGTTGCGGGACTTGAGGTCCTGGACGACAATGCCCTCGTCTGTGCGTTCGACTTTGCAATGGAAGCGGCTGACCTTGTCGTCCTTGAGCATGATGGAGTTGTCGGGGTGGCGGCCGAGGGTGACGGGTTCATCGCCGACCTTGGTGGGCCTGCCCCTGCCGTGCTTGGGGCGGAGGCGGATGGTGCCTTGATTGGTCGACGAGTTGGTCATCTTGCCAAGAACTCCTCTGCGGTGTCTTTCGGGCGATTCCATGGGCGCAAATCGCGATGCGAGACACCCTGTTGCGGACATCATACGGACAAACGCGTCAAGGGGTCCCGATCGATCTCCAAACCTCGGGCCTGAAGTGCTTCTGGGGGCACGATCCCGGAGGGAGGGTGATTGCTAGACTCCGCCCCATGATCGATCTGAAAGCCTTGCGAGACGACCCCGAGCGATTCCGTGAAGGAGCTCGGCTCAAGAACACCGACGTCGATATCGACCGCTTGCTCGAGCTGGACGCCACCCAGCGTGAGCTCACGACCCGCCAGCAGGAGTTGCGGGCGGAGCAGAATCGCCTGAGCAAGGAGATGGGGCCGAAGATCGGCCAGCTCATGGGTCGGTTGAAGAAGGCCGAGGGCGACGAGAGGTTGGCGATCCAGGCCGAGGCGGACCAGCTGAAGGCCGGGCCTCAGCGATTGAAGGAGCAGATCGAGGAACTCGATGGCGAGATCGCCAAGGTCGAACCAGAGCTGCGTGAGATTCTGCTAAAGGTACCGTTGCCGGCGGATCCGGACGTGCCGGTGGGGACTTCGGGCGATGACAACGTGGAGATCCGGCAATGGAACTCGCCGGGGTTTGATCTCTCGCGTTCATTTGAGGAAAACAAGGGGTTTGCGCCCAAGACGCATCTAGAGCTGGTGCATGACCTCAAGCTCGCGGAATTTGAGCGCGGCGTCAAGCTCGGGGGAGCGCGGCATTACGTGCTCAAGGGACTCGGAGCAAGGCTCCATCACGCGGTGCTGCGGTACGCGTTGGACTACATGGTCGAGCGGCATGGGTTTACGCCCATGAGCGTGCCCGTGGTCGTGCGCGAGGACATGATGGTGGGGACCGGATTCTTTCCCGGCGGGCGCGACCAGGCGTATCACATCGAGGAGACGCGCAGGGGCGCGGGCGAGGACTTGTTTCTCACCGGGACCGGCGAGGTGAGCCTGATGGGCTTGCATCAGGGGGAGATTCTGGATGAGGCCGATCTTCCCTTGACCTATTGCACGCTCAGCACCTGTTTTCGGCGCGAAGCGGGCGCTGGGGGCAAGGACACGGCCGGGCTCTACCGGATCCATCAGTTCGACAAGGTCGAGCAGGTGGTGATCTTGCCCGCCGACGAGGCGGCGAGCCGGGCTTGGCATCAGAAGATGCTCGGCTTTGTCGAGGCGTTCTTGCAGAGCTTGGAGCTGCCCTATCGGTTGCTGCAGTGTTGCACAGGCGATTTGGGCGCGAAGAACGCGGACATGATTGATGTCGAGTGCTGGATGCCGGGGCGGGGTGAGGATGATGCCGGCGGTAGGCCCAAGGGTGACTTCGGCGAGACGCATTCTGCAAGCCGGTTGTACGACTATCAGTGCCGACGGTTGAATATGCGATATCGCGAGGGTGGAGACGCGGGCAAGGGGACAACGACTTTTTGCCATAGCCTGAACAACACGGTCGCGGCGAGCCCTCGGATTCTGATTCCGCTGCTGGAGATGCATCAGAACGCGGATGGGAGCGTGACGGTGCCGGAAGCGTTGCGGCCGTACATGGGCGGCGTGGAGCGGATCGGATAGGAAACTGGTTATCCTGCGCGTGTGGGTGAGCGTCCTCGATGTCTGGTGTTGTCCAACTCTGCGAATCACGCCGAGCATGTGCTGTTGCTCTGTGAGTTGGCGGGCTACGTGCCGTATCTTGCGACCAACCGGGCGAATCTCCAGCCTGATTCGGCGCAGCTGACCATCCGGCTCGCCTCGGATCGACGCGAAGATCCTGCCCGGACGGTGGTCGAACTCAATGAGATCGCACGTGTGCTCGGTATTCGCAAGCTCGTGCCGGCGGACACGGCGTTCACCCTCTGGCTCATCGAGAATCGCGAGCAGTTGGCAACTCGGTGCTTTCCGATGGCCGAGCTTGAGGCGTTTCGGACGCTTCGCAACAAGGCGACGTTTGGGACCTTGGTAGAGACTCTGGGCATTGAGCATCCGTCGACGATCACAGTGCGCAACGGCGAGAAGCTTGGAGAGCTGGCGGTTGCGTGTCCGGTCATAATCAAGCCGACGATGCGCGAGGGCGGGTACCTGGTCGTGCGGCACGACGACCAGGAGTCCTTGGAAGGACGCGTGCGGGCTGTCTTAGAAGAGAATGGCGGGCCGGTGATTGTGCAGCGGTTTGTCGCCGGGCGAGATATCGATCTGAGTGTGTTGGCGCATAATGGCAAGATTGTCGAACACACGATTCAACGGCGAAGTCCTGAGGGGTTGAAGTTTGTCGAGCACGAGGGAGTGTTGGAGATTGGACGCAAGATCTGCGAACACTTGAAACTCACGGGGTTGGTGCACTTTGATATGCGGACCGAGAAGCAGAGCGGGCGGGTTGTGGTGATCGAGGCGAATCCACGGGTGTGGGCGTCAATCGCC
>JAJDDL010000029.1 GCA_029260335.1 Phycisphaerales bacterium
GGCTCACCCGATCGTCGCGCGCTCGCCCTGGAAGCCCCGACCCGCGTCGAGCGTTGTCGGCGTCGCAACTTCCATCGAATCAGCACCGCCTCGGTCAGCCTCCCGGAAGTCACGTGCTGGCCGGTCTTCAGCCCCACGAGCGTGGTCGCCGCAGAGATCGCCAACAAGGCAGAAATACTCGCCAACATCGACGCAGAGGAGGGCCAGGCAGTCGATGCGGACTCCACGCCCGCGATCCTCCCCGATGTCGGCCCGCAGTTTCCCGCCAAGCTCGTGAATATCTCAGGCGGTGGTGTTGGGCTCGTGATTCACCCCGACGAGGCGTCGAGCTTCGAGCGATCCCATATTGTCTGGCTTCGCATCGACCTCCGTCCACGCATCGGTGTTCCGTTGGGTGTCACCGCCCGCATCGCCCACTCCCATCGCGACAGCGAGCAGAACGTGGTCGCCGGGCTCGCGTTCGAGTTCCAGTTCAACCCGCCGCACAGGGCGTTTGTGGTCGATCAGATCTGCCGCTACGTAGAGGCCTATCGCTCGGCCCATCGCTCGTCAAATGACGGGACCGCGGCGGCGTAGCTCGCTCGCATCCGCCGCTTCTCTCCAAGCCAAGACTAACGACACGGATGAAGCCCGCATCGGGCTCCACCAGTGAATCATGCAACTGAAGTCTCGCTGTTCGCTCTGTGCCCTTAATGAGGCCCCAGAGTTCTATCGATCCCGCGAACTGCGGGCGTACTCAAACGGTCCGGACCGTTCCCAGTTCTTGTTCTCAATATTGAACGAGACCTTGCCATGGTTGGTCCGGATGCTGATCACGTTCCGTCCATTGTTGAGGATGCCCGTGTAGTACGAGTCCTCGGGGCGGACATTGGAGATCGAGCCGCTCTCGACATTCACCTCAACCGAGCCATCGTCGCTCGTGAGTTCCATCTCCCCGGCAGACTCGCCCACCGCGAACACCCGGATATCGCCCGAAGTCGTCGAGACGTAAACCGGCCCCTGTATGGGCGTGTTCGAGCGGATGAGGATGTCGCCGCCGACACCCGTTCCACCCATCTCGCCCGACGAGGCAACGATCTGCCCGCCGACACCGACGAGTTCGATGATCCCGTGGGAGTTGCGAACCACGGTGGTCGAGCTGTCGGGCGTGCGGATGAGCATGTCCAGCCGAACGCCCTCGAAGTCCATCGCCAGGGCAGCCGAGGCCCGCAAGACCATTCGGTTGTCCTCGAGAATCGTCTCGGCGATGATGCTCAGGTTGTCCTCGATCTCCTTGGTTTCATCATTGGTCAGCCCGCCCGGAGCGAAGGGCTTGACCGAAACCGTCGGAGCCGTGAGCGAGGAGTCCACGTGAATCCGGATCGATCCATGCGGATTCTCCGCTTCGACCCTTGCCAGCGTTTCGCTGGCGATCGTGGGCCCACTGGGAATCACGGTAATGCTCGCGGGCTCGACCCGCGGCTGGGTGACCCGCTCGTCCTGGTCGTACGGTGCCCCGCCGGGGATGGTGCATCCACCCAGAAGCGAGAGGACAAGAATGGTCGAAATACGGCTTCGTGTCATGTGAGGGCCTCCCCGAGGATTGGACCGCTGAGTGTATCGGCTCAGTAGACCCCTTACGCCCGCATAGTCCGCAAGTGCGGAGTGGGTATCAGATCATCTCCCAAACTTGACCCAGACTCGGAAACTCGGGATACTCTCCCCAGTCGGGCCACGGGCCCGAGTGGCTAAAAGTCCAGGCCGAGTCTGTCGGATCTGGCGATTTGCGAGCTTGTCGTCCGGGGCTTCCTCCAACGCCCGGGACATTTGAGGTTTTCGAGAACGGCGTGCGTGCTGTCCGCAGAACGCACAGAAACACTGAGACTCCAAAGAGAGGTAGCCCGAGGAGGCACCCGCTAGGTCACGTGACCCCTGCCGTAGAGATTCCCTGAGCCAAATCGTCCAGGATCCGTCCATCCCTCGGCCTTTAAGGAAAGTCCCGCTCCGGCGGGGCATGAGGTGGTGCGATGGTTCATATCCCGTGCGCGGCAGTCTTGGCGGTCATTGATCCCACCCTGATCGCGTCGATCGTCGTGGCCCTCGTGGTCGGCGTCGCCGGCGGGTACGCACTCGTGCGTGCGCTCTCCAAGAAGGCCGTCAGCGGTGCCCACGAGGAAGCCAGTCAGATCAAGCAGTCGGCCGAGAAAGAGGCGTCGACGCAAGCCGAGAAGATCCTCCTCCAGGCCGAGCGGGACGCGCTCGAGCGGAAGGAAAAGGCCGACGGCGAGCTTGAAGGCAAGCGCAACGAGCTCCGTGATCAGGATCGACGGGTGACCAAGCGCGAGGACGTGGTCACCAAGCGAGAGGAGACGCTCGCAGAGCGTGAAAAGGCCCAGGACCGGACGCAATCCCAGCTGGCTGATCGGGAAAAGAAGCTTCAGCAGAAGACCGAGGAGATGGAGAAGCTACTGGCCGAGCAACGCGAGAAGCTCCACCAAGTCTCCGGGCTGAGTACCGAGCAGGCCAAAGCCGAGCTCTTTGAGATCATCGAGGAAGAAGAGCGGCACGAGGTCGGCAAGCGGGTCCGCCAGATCAACGAGTCGGCCGAAGAAAAGGCCCGGGAACTGGCCCAGGAGGTCACGCTCAACGCCATCCAGCGGTACGCCGCGGAGACCACGAGCGAGTCCACGGTTCGGAGTGTGCCGATCCCGTCTGACGACATGAAGGGCCGGATCATCGGGCGAGAGGGCCGCAATATCCGTGCGATCGAGAAGGCGACAGGTGCCGACATCGTCGTGGACGATACGCCGGGGGTCATCGTCGTCTCATGCTTCGACAAGGTCCGCCAGGCGATCGCGGTCGAGAGCCTGCAGCGGCTGGTTGCCGACGGCAGGCTCCATCCCTCGCGAATCGAGGAGGTCGTCGCGAAAGTCACGAGCGAGGTAGGCGAGAAGGTCGTCAAGCACGGCAAAGAGGCGGCGATGGTCGCCGACCTTCGCAACCTCAATCCCAAGATCATCGAGGCGATGGGCAAGCTCCATTATCGCACGAGCTACGCCCAGAACGTCTTGCAGCACTCGATCGAGGTTGCTCGGTTCAGCCAGATCATCGCCGAGCAAGTCGGGCTCAACGGGCGTCTGGCCAGGCGATGCGGCTTCCTGCACGACATCGGCAAGGCCATGGACCACGAGATGGAAGGTGGCCACCCGAAGATCGGCATGGACTTCGCTCGCCAATACGGCGAGAAAGAAGAAGTCCTCAACGCCATCGGCGGGCACCACGGTGACATCCCTTCCACCAGCTTCTACACCCCGATCGTTATGGCCGCCGACGCGATCAGCTCGGCAAGGCCCGGCGCTCGACGCGAGAGCATGGAGCGGTATGTCCAACGCCTGAACGATCTCCAGGACATCGCCCTGAGCTTCAACGGCGTCGTGGAGGCCCACGCGATCCAAGCCGGGCGCGAGGTCCGGGTGATGATCGACGCCGAGAAGATTGGCGATGACGAGGCCTACCTGATCGCCCACAAGGTCGCCAAGCGGGTGAGCGAAGAGATGACTTTCCCCGGTGAGATCAGGGTTACGGTGCTTCGCGAGACCCGTGCGATCGAGATCGCTCGCTAAGAAGACTCACCGCGGAGTTCTCAAAGGTCTAAAAGTACCAAGAGTGCCGCCCCGATCGGCATGCGCAGATCCACCGCGTCCCGAAGCGAACCCGCCCGCACGCGCGAGAGGCACAAGCTTCCGACGAGCATGAAGCCGCTCCATTGGATTCGGTGCGTTCCATCAAAGTTAGTCTGGGATGATGCGGCACTGGCCAGGGCCCACATGGCGAGGCCGAACGCTACGCCAATCGCGATGCCGCGAACCAGCCTGGGCGATCTTCGCCAAGCCAGAGTCTGGGTATCAAATCGCTTGTCGGCATCGACATCATCAATGTCACAGAGCATCGAATCAGCCAGCACGTGCAAGAGCAGGAACATGCCCGGCCAGAACCATTGTGACCACGTCCAAGGACTCGGCTCCTCGCTCGCGACTCCGATCGCCAGGAGCAGAGAGAACGCCGTGATGCTGCCGGCGACCGCGAGATTCTTGATGACGAACAGGTCCTTGATGCGTCTCGCGCCCGGCGGCACCCACGCGTTCCTCGGCAGCCCCGCGTAGCCCACAACGCCGAGCACGGCGAGCGGTACGAGCAACGTCATGAGCGGATGAATAACAGACAGCAGGAC
>JAJDDL010000281.1 GCA_029260335.1 Phycisphaerales bacterium
AAGCCCCGTCGAACGCGGCGTTCATGCAGATCGATCTTGAGTTGCTCCAGCCCGAGCAGATGACCGACGCGGACGATCGTCTCGGGGGTGAGGAGCTTCCTTCTGAGGATCTTGATGGTGCCGCCTGGTTTGACGACATCATCATCCGGATGCGCCCGCGCGTCTCGCTGACGGCTCGGTCCGGTGCGGGAATCTGTTATCCAGAAACGCCGCCGGAACTGATCTTCTCTGCTCGTGATCTCGCGGGCGACAGCCTCGACGCCTTCATCCGTGTGTACGACTTCACCGGGAATGTGGTTGATTCCCATCAGTTTCATGTTGATCCGAGCGGAAGGCCCCATCGCTGGTCGCCGAAGATCGATCGCTTCGGCTGGTATCGCGCCGCCGCGTTGGTGCACGCGGGCGAGGTTCCGATCGGCAGTGCGTCTCAGGATTTGCTGCTCTTGCCCCAGCCGGATCTGCTGCGGCCGCGCGTTGGCATTCTCTTGGGCGAGTTTGATCCCGCCGATTCCGATGCACGCATTGAAATGGCGCGTGGGCTGGGTTTGGGCGAGGTGATGCTCCCCGGTTGGCAAGATCAAACGATTGCGGAGCAGATCGATTCGCACGTCGAGCAACTCGCTTCGATCGTGGACAAGCTTCGACACAACCGGGTGGGCGTTACGCTCATGCTCGATCGCGTGCCGAGTGCGGCCGCCCGAGAGGTTTTGATTGATCGTCAACAGATCGCCTCTTTTCTAGCAGGTGATTCTGAGCCGATGCGTGCGTTGCTTGAGCCGATTCTCGAGCGGTTGGGCCAGGCGGTCACCCGTTGGGAGATCGGCTCGCCCGACGAGGCGTGGGATCCGGCGAGCCTGGACGATCTGGTGAAGGCCGAGCAGGTTCTTGCCCGTCTCGTGCCGGGCCCCCAACTGATCACGAGCGTGAACGCCTCAGATCTCCTGCTTGCGCAGGGCCAACTCGCGGTCGATCGGCCGAGCTTTCTTGCCGAGTTGCCCGGGACGGCTGGTGCGGTGATGATCGAAGACCTCGCCGCGGCGCTCGCCGAGCACGAAGGGGATCCGACCCCTATCCAGATCCTCGCGCGTCCGCTGGATCCGCAGCTGTTCGGCTTGCGAGCCTCGATGCGAGACCTGGCGCGGCAGTTGATCCTGCTTCGTGCCCATCTGGATGGCTCGGTCCAAGGCGTCCTCCTCGACATGCGGCCCGAGACGATCCCCGGTCCACCTCCGGCGCTTGCGGTCATGACCGCGATCAGCGACCGCATGGGCGAAGCTCGGGTGATAGGTGAGTTCGACGTTGGGCCCGGCGTGCGTTGCTTCATCCTCCAGGATTCGCCCGAGAAGCCCGGCGCATTGGTTGTCTGGAGCGACGGCTCGCGGGCAGAGCTTCCGGTGCTGGACGCGATGCTCTCGCTTGGAGCAGTGCAGGTGGTGGATCTGTTCGGCAATCGCGAGTCGATCAGCTTGTCGGAGGCCGACACGCGTGGGATTCGCCAGCACCGCATCGAGATTCCCGAGATGCCCATATTCATCGAAGGCATCGACACCGCGCTGGTGCTTTTCCAATCGCAGTTCGCGATCACCGATCATCTCCAAACCGACAACGCGAACCACGAGCACAAGCTGTTGTTTACGAACTCATGGAACTCTCCGATCGATGCACGCTATTACCTGGTAGAGCCGGGCGGCGTGCGCGAAGACGGCAAACGCGATCGCAACTGGGACATCTCGCCTCGCACGGGCACTCTCGACACGCTTCCAGGAGATGTCACCTCGATCCCGATCGCGATCGCGATGAGCCCCTACCAGCCCAGCGGCAAGATCGAAGCAATCGTCGATGTTGAGCTCCAGGCCGGTCGCGACTACGGCGTGGTCCGTCTCAAACGATCCCTGAAGGTGGGCATCGAGGATCTCGTATCGAGCGTGAGCCACAGCATCGTGGAGGGGCAACTGGTGATCGATGTGAGTGTCGCCAGTCGCTCCGAATCGTTGCGCGACCTCGAGATCATGGCCTTTGCCGGCGGAGAATCGACCCGCCAGCGCAGCGTCGTCACCGACCTCAAGCCGGGCGAGTTTGCTATCCGCCGGCTCGGGTTCGATCCAACGCTTACCGGCGATCGTGTGTTTGTGAGCATCCACGACTCGCTCACCGGGTCCAGGCATAACACGATCGTTGGGATTGGTCAGGCGTTTGCGGGTGTGGAACCCTAACCAAATCAATCGCGGCTGAGCTGCTCGCGGCTGATCATGAGCTCGAGCGTCTGGCAGACCAGGTCGATATCTCGTTCGCTCAGGCGTGTATGAAACGGCAGCGCGATCGTCCGGTGGCTCACGGATTCGGCGATCGGGAACATGCCGGGGGCAAAGCCCAATGCCTGGTACGGCGGCTGCAGATGGATACACGGGAAGTAATCGGCGCAACCCACGTCGTGATTGCGAAGTCCCTGCAGGACCCGATCGCGCTCGGCTTGGGAATAGTCGGGCGAGAGCCGCACGACGAAGACAAACCAGCTCAGCTCGCACGCGGGCTCGACTGTGGGCAGAACGAGTTCGCTGATACCCCGGAGCCGATCGATGTAGGTGCGTGCGATCTCACGCCTGCGTTCGATGAGTTCGGGGAGCCGTCGCATCTGGGCGACGCCGAGGGCACAACTGAGCTCATTGAGGCGATAGTTGTAGCCCAGTCGTTCGTGGTGGAGCCATTGGCCCAGGGCGCCGGTCATCTTCGTCGGGCGGCCCTGGTTGCGCATCGACCGGCAGGCGTCTGCCAGATGATCGTCGTCGGTCACGATCATGCCACCCTCGCCCGTGGTGATCTGCTTGTTGGGATAGAAGCCGAAGATGCCCACGCGACCGAACGAGCCGCACTTGCGGCCTCGCCAGGTGGTGCCCAAGGCTTCGCAGCAGTCTTCGATGAGCGGGATCTCGTACTTGGCCGCGATGGCTGCGTACGCGTCCATGTAGGCGGGATTGCCGAACGCCTCGACCGCGATGATCGCTTTGGTCCGAGGCGTGATCGCCGCCTCGATCCGCTTGGGGTCCAGGTTCAGGCTTTGGGGGCAGATATCGCAGAACACGGGCTTGGCGCCGGCATACAGGATGCAGTTGGCGCTGGCGATAAAGCTGAACGGCGTGGTGATGACCTCATCGCCTTGGCCGATTCCCAGCGCGAGCAGGGCCAGATGAAGCCCGGCGGTCCCGCTGGAGACGGCAATCCCGTTCGTGCACCCAGAAGCCCGGGCAACGAGTTGCTCGAACTCCTCTTGCATCGGACCGATGCTCAGGCGTCCGGAGCGAAGGGTCTCGAGCACGAGGCGCTCATCGAGCGCCGTAATGTCTGGGCGTGAAAGAGATATCTCGCCTTCGGGCATAGGTGAATCCAATGCAGCGGGCGAGGGCGTGCGTCCAATGCACGCCCACGTCCGCCGCAGAGCGTAGGAGGCCTACTCGCCAATCCTTCAGCGAGTGGCGGCCTCCCGATTCAACTCCCGACGGAGTCGTTCCGCCAAGGTCGCGATCGTTACCTGATCGAGGTCGGGACCGGTCCCGACCTTTTCGCCGGAGGCGATCTGCTTGTCGATCCGCTGGTGCGCGGTAATGACCGTGGAGTGGTTGGGGCGACCCATCGCCCGAGCAATCTCCGGATAGCTCAGGTTGGTCATCTCCCGCGAGAGCAAGACACACAGTGAGCGGGCGAGCACGATCCGCCGGTGGCGATTGGACCCGCCGAACTCCTCGAGCGTCACGCCCAGGGACTCACATGCCAGCTCGATAATCCGCTCGGCTCTTGCGGGCTTGCGGATCCCGACGGGCGAGGTCGCCCTGGAAGCGGTATCTAGGCCCAGGGCTTTGCTTGCTAGGGCGGCACCGATCTTGCCCGTTCCGCCGCTCAGCTCTGGGAGCAGTCGGCTGGTCGCCTCGATCTGGGTGACCAGGCCCTCCAGTTCGCGAACCGAAGGCGGCTCGCCTGCCAAAGCCGAGGTCTGCTGGGCGTGCTCAGCGATCAGTTCCACCGCGGCGTCTTCCAGCACCAGACTCCGTCGGTTGGCCAACGCCCGGATGAGAGTTGTCCGCATCTTCTCATCGGGTGCTTCGATCCGCACGACCGCCCCTGCCATGAACCGGCTGGCCAGGGCCGCGTTGAGCTTGCCAATCTCGCGCGGATGTTCGTCGGAAGCGAGCACGACGAGCTTGTTGTTCAGGCCAATCGTGTCGAAGGTGTGCAGCAGTTCGGTCTGGGTCGCCCGCTTGGCGCTGAGGAAATGCACGTCGTCGAGGCACAGCAGGCCGACGTTGCGGTAGGTGTCGCGGAATGAATCGAGCGAGCCGGCACGCATCGCGGTGAGGAAGGCGTTGGTGAATGCCTCGCTCGTGACGTAGCGCACGCCGACGCCGGGGTTTGCCTTGGTGTAAGCGCTGGCGATGCCTTGCAGGAGGTGAGTTTTGCCCAGGCCACAAGTGCCGTGGACGAACAATGGGGAGAAACTCCGCTCGCCCTTGGCGATCGAGAGCGCCGCGTTGTAGGCCAGCTCGTTGGAAGGACCAACGATGAAGTCATCGAGCGTCTTCCAGGCGGGCTGGCTCCGCCTTTGGGCATTGCGGCCCTTGCTCGGTGCGCTGACCGAAGCTTGGGCGTGCTCCTCGATCTGCACGGCGGGAATGTCTGCCGATTCGCTGAGTGCGCTCTTGCGATCGGTCTCTGCAACTGGGCAGACCTCGAATGCGACCCGATCAACGCCCAACTCCGACCTCGTCGCATCGCTCAGGGCTTCGCCGAAGCGGCGTTGGATCACGCCCGCGACGAACTCCGAAGGCACCCGTACGCAGATTCCTTCGGGAGCTTCGCAGACCTTGGCGACACGCTCGAAGTAGCGATCACAGAGTTCCAGGCCCATTTTTTCGCGAAGCCGAGCGAGCACCCGCCGGTCGGGGGTCTGATCGGGTCCGCGTTTTTCGATCCGACGAGCCTTTGCGCGGGGCGCGTTGTCCCTGCCGGGCGCTGCTGAGCGTGCCTTTGAGAGCGATGCGGTGGTCTTGCCAGTCATTTGGTCTCCATCCAACTTTGTCGAGCATGCACAGCAATCGCGCATTCCCGACGCCCTAGGGTCGTCGTGACCACATTCCCGACACAGGTTACTCGCTGTGCCGGATCCACGAGATTTGGAGTCCATTCCCCACGCGAGGCAGTAAGACCGCGCCCGCCTGTGCTCCCAGGCGGCTCATCACAATCAAACCAGTGCAGTTGTGTCTCTGCCCCGAACGGTCAACCCTGACCGAGTGAGGACCAGATTAGAACGCTTTGTGTGCGATCGCAACAGTGAACGTTTGGACAAAATCCAATCCACAATCCACAGGCTCTTGGACATCAACGGTTTGCAGCCCGAAAATAAACTTCATTCACAAAGCGCCAGCCTGCGCGGTTTTGCGCACAAGCCGCGGGAGACATCTTCAACGCCTGCGCAGAACCTGTCTTCAGTGCGCCGCGATCCTCTGCACGAACGCCTCTCGCCGCGCAAACTCACGAAAACCCAGGCTTTCGTACAGGCGCAGCGCCGGGGCGTTCCGCCTATCGACCGCGCATGTCATCTCGCGCAAGCCGCGCGCGGCGCACGTCGCGATGCCCATCGAGAGCAGCGTGCGACCAAGCCCAGCGCCGCGCAGCGCCGGGCCGATCCCAACATACACCAACTCGCATCCGATCCCATCGCCCATCGGGTTGAACAGCGCAACGCCTTGTGCGCTGTGCGCGTGTTCCACTAGCCACCAGAGCGAAGGGTCAAACTCCCCAGTCGCGAGATGCGAGTCCAGCACATCGGCGGTCTCGCGCACGCCCCAGAGCTCGGGGCAATCTAGAGAATCAACATAGCTCGCTTCCAATCCGCTCACCATGCGCTTGCGCCACTTCGCAATATCCCCCAGGGCCTGGACGGGCTTGATACTGACGTCGTCGCGCACGGTGCTGCCTGCAGGTTTCATCGCATCGCTTCGCGACAGCCTCAGACGCATGTAAGCGAGTGTGCCGCAATGGGTGAATCCGCTTGCGGCGTATGCCTCGCACGCCCAGTCCTCGTCGGGCTCGGGCAGCGATTGGATGACCCGCACCTGCTCACGCAACAGCGTCGCCACGTCGGTCGCCAGGCAGGTCAGCATCTGCCGTCGTTCTGCCTGCTGCTCAGCGGGTGGATGCTCTTCCAAGGGAGGAGCAAGGAACAGATTGGCGGTTTTACCCGAACCGGGTACCACCAGGCAGGCTTGGCGGACGCTCTGTGAAACTGGGTCGATTGTGCCCCAGCACAGGTGGGGGTCGATCCCGTGGGTCTCGGCGTTGGCGAGGAATCGTTTGGCGGCCTCTTTAGGAGGATCCGAGGCCGAGGCGACGATCCGAGAGATCGCCTCTGGGATCAGAGGTGGGGGGATTTGTCGAGTTTCGATCGAAGCAGACACCAGGGGATTGTTGACCCGCCCCAGAGCTTTCGTAGACTTCTCTTCCAGATCCGGAGACCCTGATGAACCGACCCATGCTTCAAGCTCTTGCCGCTCCCGCTGTTCTTGCGGGTTTGATGGTCTGTTTGGTGCCCTGCCTGGCGGCGAATCCCGCCTCGGCAGCCGCGGCGCCGGAGCCCAATGCGTTCCCGACCGACTGGCAGTTTGACGTGGAAGTGGGGCCCTTGCGGGTCGTGCACCTCCCTGTGGAGGGCGATCAGGCCCGTGCTTTTTACTACATCACGTATCGCGTGATCAATGAAACAGGCCAGGACCTGTTCTTTGCACCGCTGGTCGAGCTCGCGACCGATCGGGGCGAGGTCATGCTTGCAGGCAAGGACGTGCCTCTGGACGTCACCAATAACATCATCGATCGTCAGCGGAACATCCTGCTGGAAGATCCGATCCGGATTCTGGGTCGATTGCAGCAGGGCGAGGAAAACGCCAAGGACGGGATCGCCATCTGGCCGGTTGCGGAAACCAACGTCGATCGGGTCCAGATCTACTTCATGGGCTTCAGCGGAGAGACCAAGACCGTCCAGACCAGAGACGCCAACACGGGCGATGCCAAGATTGTCACACTCTGGAAGACGCTCATGCTTCGGCACGACGCCCCGGGCGATCTGCTCAATGATGAGGCCTTTAGCCAGGGGGGCAGACTGCTCGGAAGGTCCCGCGAGCGGTGGATCCTGAGGAAGCCCGAGGCTATCGTCACGGCCCGAGATCGGGACGCCGAGCCCGCTTCAAACCAGGAGCAGGGCGAGCCGGCGATCGGGTTAGATGGCTGATCAAGGCTGGACTGGAGCGTTAGATGGCACATAAAAAGGGACAGGGCTCGACCAAGAACGGTCGTGACAGCAACCCGCAGTATCGCGGGATCAAGCTCTACGGCGGCGAGTACGCCAAGCCTGGCGCGATCATCATCCGCCAGTGCGGCACCAAGTTCCAGCCCGGCTTCAACGTCCGGCGCGCCAACGACGACTCGCTGTTCAGCGTCGCAGAAGGCAAGGTGGTCTACAAGGGCCGCAAGGTGCATGTTGACCCGTCCGACCCTGAAGCCGAGCGTCCGTTCTACCTGATTGCGAACTGAGCGCACCCAACAACGTCGATTGCAAAGGAGCGAGCCGAATGGCTCGCTCCTTTTCTCTTTGTGTTCTCTTCCTGTTTCGCGGGCACGCCCGCTTCGTGGGTTCATGATTGGGGCTCGATCATCGCACGAGATGATCGGGAATCGTCTTCGTCTTGTAGCAGCGTTTTTCCAGGGGGATCGCGCCCGGCTCGAACACGATCTGCGAGCCTTCGTCTTGCACGTTGACGAGCACCTTTCGGAGCAGCCGCTTGTGCATGTAGTTCCAGCCGAACCTCATCATCGAACGCCAGACCCACGGGATGTTCTGCAGGTGCTCGTGCACGAACTCCAGTCGCGTGCCTTCGCCCTCGGGCGTGAGCACCCAGCTGACAACCATGGGCTCGAATCGCGGCTTGGCGGGGTTGTTGGGAACGGTCTCCCATGAGTAGCTCAACCTGTTGGGCGGATCCACCTCGAGAACCTCGCATTCGGTGTGGTTGTCGCCGCAGCTTTTGGTGGTGTCGGTCTGGAACCGGAATCGATGGCCGACTTCGGGCTTGAAGTCGTTGGGCATGAGCCACTCGGCCATCGCGTGCGGATCGGTGATCGCGAGCCAGACCTTCTCCGGCGCGTACGGATAGAAGTAGCTCTTGCGGAGGGTCAGTTCCTTCATGTGTCCAACTCCGGTCGGTCTGGCTTCGGTTCACTGGGGATGTCGTTGGGTATGTCGGCGCTCGGTTCGCCGTGGGTGGTGCGGAGGTAGTCGCCCAAGCGGTCCAGGCGTTGGGTCCAGAAGCGATCGAAGTGGGCGACCCAGTCGCTGACTTCCATCAGCGGCTCTGCCTGAATCGAGTACAGCCGTCGACGGCCGAGGGGGCGGCACGCAACGAGCCCGGCTCGACGCAGCACGCCGAGGTGCTGACTGATCGCCGATTGGCTGCCGCGGACCTTTTCCAGGATCGCGGTGACCGATCGTTCGCCCTCGATGAGCAGTTCGAGGATCGCTCTGCGGGTCGGATCCGCGATCGCGTGATAGGTGCTGTGGTCGGCGGATATCGTGGCCATGTGGTTAATATATCAGCAATCGCTAATATATCAACGCCCGGGCCCTGGATTTGCGATTTCTTTTTGACTCGCTTGACAGCGACTATCGTATTGTGTAATCTGTAATCAAGAAAGGAGTGCGACATGAACCAGTGCACTTGTTCGATTGATCCGAAGGACCTGGCCGGAGCTATTGCGGATGGGATTCGAAAGGCTCTGCAGACGCCCGCCCAGGAGGATGCCGCGGGCTGCTGTGAGACAGAGACGGCATGCTGCTCGACAGACTCAGGCGGGGCACCCAGCACCGTCGTGGTGGTCTGTGGATGCTCCAAGCCGTGAGTGAGAACATCGACACGACCGAACTGCTCGGCGCGATCAAGGAGCAACTGCTCGCGCACGGCATCGACCTTGACGCGGGGTGCTGCGGGGAAAGCCCTCGCGTCAAGGTTGTCTGTGTGTCGCCGGACCTGAAGGGCCCGGTCGAGGAG
>JAJDDL010000282.1 GCA_029260335.1 Phycisphaerales bacterium
AGACGACCAGCAAGCGGAGTACCACTCGCTGATCACCCCCTCGAAGTTTTGCAGTGCGCCGTGGACGCGAAACAGATGGCCGCGTAACGCGGAACTGTTCGGCGAAAGCAAGCCGATAGGTTTTAGTTACCAGAAACCGGCCGGAGTGTCAATGGAATTCCTGGGCATTTGCCGGAATGGGGTGGTGGTTCACTTTGAATGACCCTCTACCCGGAATGGCTATTCGTGAATACACGAGTTGGCACGCGCAGACTGGCACTGGCCATCGGAACGGTCATCGCTGGCTGGAGGGTGGTTGTGATCACGGCACTGACCATCGAATGGTCAGTGGCACGGTCTATGCACGCAGCAACTCGCCAGCGGCTTCGAGCAGCATGTCGAAGGGTGCATCGTCGCTTGTCAGTTGCACGCTCTGCTGATCCGCGGCGTCGAGATTTCTGATCGTTGCCTGATCAGCGCTCTCGATGATGATTGCCAGCCGCGCGTGCTGCTGGGACGCTTCCTTGAGGAGTTTGCCGACGTTGCGCGTTGTCTTGTAGCTCCGTCGTGCGTGCAGGCCCTCGCGACGGAGAGTTGCGAGCAGACGTATCGCGATTGGATCGAGATCATCGCTTGGAGCGATGACAAAGACATCCGGGCGAGCGCCGATCTCCTGCATGAGCTCTGCATCCGACGGCATCAGGCCCTTGTCCTGGAGGAGCAGGCTGATGACGACATCGCCCATGGCAAAGCCGACGGCGGGGGTGGGCTGGCCGCCGAAGAGTTCTATCAAGTTGTCGTACCGGCCGCCGCCGGCGACGGCGCGCTCGCCGTCGGCGATGACCTCGAAGACGGTGCCGGTGTAGTAGGCGAGGCCGCGGACGATCGTGGGATCGAATGCGACCCAGGAGTTGAACGCGGAGTGCACAGAGAGCTCGCGAAGGACGCGAAGAGGAGTTGATGAGCTGTCTGCCTGGACTTGACTTACAGCGCCATCAAACGCCTCGACGTCGAATCCGATCTGCTGGGCATCCATCAGAAACTTGTCCGACGAGAGCTTGGTTCTCTTATCCAGCAGTTCGAAAACCTGTTGAAGCAAGGTCGGGTCGACAGCAGCCATGGACTTGGAAATGAGATCGGCAACGAGTTCTCTATCGCTCACACGGACTTTGAGCGAAGCCTCGTCGAAGCCGCACGCTTGGAGAAAATCGATGACACAGTGGATGATCTCCGCATCCATCCTCGCCTTTGCCTCGGCGACCTCCGCTCGACCCTCGGCGTCCTCTGCGTTCCATTTCTCTGCTGGAATATCGAGACCAAGCACATCCACATTCCACTGCAAAAACTCCCGCAACCGCCCCCGCTGCGGCCGCTCGGCTCGAAAGAACGGACCGATCTGAAACCACTTGCACGGACTCGGCAACGACCGCGCACGCTCGGCGTACATCCGCGCCAGGCTCGGCGTGAACTCCGGACGCATCGCAAACGGTGCGGCTTCCCCGGCGCGGATCCGTTCGATGTCCTTGGGGTCCTTGCCGCTGAACGATTGGAACAACTCGCCCAGGATCCCCTCGCCCGACTTCACGGCGTAGAGGTCGGTGGTTTCAAATGTCGGCCCGTCGACCTCCTCGAAGCCATGGCGGATCGCGACCTTGCGCCAGCGCTCTGATAACCAACGCCTGCGGGCCGCTTCCAGCGGGTACATATCTCGGGTGCCTTTGGGGGGCGGGATCTTGTTCTTGGGCGGGGGCATGGGCAAGACTAGGAGCCGCGCATGGGGCATTCTGGGCCGATTGGAGAGCATCGACCGCCAAGGTCGGTGCGGACGGGGTTGACGGAGCAGGGTGTTTATGGTGAAATCCTGGTATGAAGTGGTTCGCGCTCAAGCACGTGCTCTGGTTGTCGGTCATGGTCGGCGTGAGCGTCGGGCTTTGGACCTTGCTCACAACCACCGATGCGCCGGCGGATCCGCGTCCACGCGAGCCACGATCCAAGGCGGAGCTCATCGCGTACGTGGCTCAGAACGCAAGCAGCGGCGAGCACTGGTACCAGCTCGCCATCAAGCACAAAGCCGATGGCGAATCGGGCCAGGCCTTACACGCATTCGAGCAGGCCGATCGATTGATCACCGCCCAACTGCTGAATCGGCCCGCTTCTGTCGAGCAAGCCGAGCCTTACTACATCACCAACGCGTGGTACAGAGTCGGCTTGTGCCGCACCGAGCTCGGACGCATGCACGAGGCCCGCGAAGCATTCCTGGAGGCAACCCAGATCCTGTACGTGGCTTGCGAGCTCCAGCCCGATTCGAGGAACAACCCGCGTCGGCGCTCGCTCTACAACCTCGCGTGCTACGCGGCAAGAGCGGGCGACCTCGAGCTGGCGATCGAGTCCTTCGAGCGGGCGATCGACGCGAAATGGGGCAACTACGAGTACGCGTCGAATGACAAGGATCTCGATCCGATCCGCGAAGACCCAAGGTTTCAGGCGCTCATGGAGCGGATCAACCCGATCCAATCAGGGCGGTGGATTGACGGCGGGTGATGGCGTGGATTGAGTCGATCTCACCGGATGACGCCGAGGGCGAACTGAAAGAGCTGTACAAGAAGTTCGCCAGCCCCGACGGCTCGGTGGACCACATCCTCCAGGTACATGCAATGAACCCTGAATCTCTCGCGGCCCACTGTGCGCTGTACGTGCAATCGATGCATGGGCGTTCTGGGCTGAGCCGAGCCGAGCGGGAGATGATCGCCGTCGAGGTGAGCCGGGTGAATGAATGCGTCTACTGACTACGGCATCACGCGGCAGGTCTGTCGCGATTGCTCAAGCGGGATCGACCGGGACTTGGTGAAGAGTTGGCTACCAGGGATCGCTCAGGCCTGAATGAGCGAGAGTTGGCACTGGTCGAGCATGCCGAGCGGCTGACGCGGGACCCCGCGGGCATCGGTCGAGGTTCAATCGATGTGCTGCGTTCGGCGGGGCTCACAGACGCCGAGATTCTCGACGCGACCCAGGTGATCGGATACATGAGCTACGCGAACCGGATCGCCCAGGGGCTGGGGGTGGAGTTGGAGCGCACTGATCTGGGTCAGACGCCGGGCTAATCGGCGGGTTGCATCACGGACAACAGACTTCGCACGGATTCACAATGGCCACATCCGCACTAACCTTCCATGGTTTGCCGCAGGACATCGACACGGGAGACAGCGTGCCCGGATTGTCGCACGGATCGCCAGTGTCGGTATCGAAAATCATGTACCGAAACGTGATACCCGTGTCCATGAGGTCAATCCCACCGCAAGAGTCTTCATCACCCACGAATCGTCCGTATGTGCCGCAGGTGTGCATGTCCTCGTGGAAACGGAACTCGCCACCCCCGAGATCGACGAAATCGCCGTCCAGACCGACCGAACCCTTTTCGAACTCGATCCAGAAACCCTCGTTGACATTCGAACAATCGCTGAGGACGTAGCGGGACGTATCGTCGTCCTCGATCTCCGCGGTTATCAGGATGCCTGGCTTCGATTGCGCATCGGCAATCACCAGACCCTTGTTGATGAATGTCCCGTCAAAGCTCGTGCCAGTGTTGCCGACGATGTGCATGGAACCACGGATTCCACCATTGCCTTGAAAAACGTCGGTGCCGTCTAGGAGGTTGGTGACTTGGACATCGCCGTCGATCTCGATCGTCGCCGCGAACAGTTGTGACCGAATGGTTCCAACTCCGCCCAGAAGGTGTGGGTTGTTGACGAACTTGATCGTGCCAGCATCTGCTTGGTCAAACGGAAAAAGGATGAGGCCGTCAATCTTGTGGTTGTCAACCGACGAACAACTCGGTGCCGGCCCTGGGCATGGGACATTCTTGTAGTCGTGCTCGATCGTGAGCACGACTTCCTCACGGATCGAAAGCGTCGCCTCCGCATCGATCTCGATAGAGTCGATGGTGATCTCTGCGTTGTCGGGTATGAAGACATCGACATCGCCCTCGATGAGCACGCGATCGCCCGCGCCGGGAAGCGCATCTCCGTCCCAGTTTGCGGGTGTGGTCCAGGAATCGCCGTTACCGCCGCCATCCCACTCAATGATGTCGGCGAAGGACGGCGAGACGATGGTTCCGGCCAGAATCGTCATTAGGTATCGTCGCGTAACAATGCTCCTTGTTCGTGCTCGTAGCAAAGTGTACATCTAATTTGTAGTGCGTAAGTGATTTGCCAAGCAGCAGCTCCATATTCGGATATGATTACTCAGATGAGAGTTGTGATGACACATATCCGGGTCTGGCGAATCGAATTTGCCACAGTTTTGTGCTCCCTTCTCGCCGGCCCCGCACTCGCGCAGACGGACTGCACACGCGACTTTGACGGCGACGGCCATCCGCTCTTCGGCGTCACACGTGAGCGTGCCGATTTGGAACTGCTCGACGGCGTGTCGCTCACCGCGAGCGGGACCGGACTCTGCTTCGCGGACGTGGATGGCGATGGCGACCTCGACGCTGTGTGCGTGGTCAATCACGGCATCGACGACATCGATCGCCCACGCTCGGCGGTCAGCGTGCTTCGCAACCGGGGCGACGGCGTCTTCGACGGGCCCGAACGTTACGACCTGGGCGATGAGGAGGTCACCGCGCGCATCGGCGATTTCAATAGAGACGGGCACCCCGACATCGGCGTCGCCGTCGCCATGGAAGACGCGCTGGGCATCCTGCTGAATCGGGGCGACGGCACGTTCGACATCCGCCCGCTCATCCTGGTAGGAGTCGAGCCGCGCTCGCTCATCGTCGCCGACTTCGACGACGACGGCGACGACGACGTGTGCGTGATCAACTCCTTCAGCTCGGACGTGTCCATCCTTCTATGCAACGGCGACGGCACCTTCGCCGATGAGGTACGCATCGGCGTGCCCAACGTGACCCCCCGGGGCGACGGCAACCGCAACGTCCCGTTCCCAGGAGCCCACGGCGATGCCGCCGATCTCGATGGCGACGGCGACTTCGACCTGCTCATTCCGGCGTCTCGGCAC
>JAJDDL010000283.1 GCA_029260335.1 Phycisphaerales bacterium
CCGCGTACATGCTCAGCGAGTTGAAGGTCGCGTTCACGATGGGTTTCAGGGTGTACCTGCCAGTTTTGGTGATCGACATGGTGATCGCGAGCTTGCTGATCTCGATGAGCATGATGATGTTGCCCCCTGTGTTGATCAGCCTGCCGTTCAAGTTGTTGCTCTTCGTGTTGGTCGACGGGTGGCAGCTGGTGGTGGGCAGTTTGATGTCGAGCTTTGTGCGCGAGGGGGCAGGGCCCAGGCTCAGTGAGACGGCGGCGGACGCGTCGCGCGAGATATCGATGGTCGTGCCGGAGATTGCACCGGTGCTTGGTGTGATCTGTTAGCTGGACTTTTTCTGCGGACTTTGGGGGTGGGTCATGCCCTATGACGAATCGCTCGTGTTTCTGGTGCGCGACACCTTGATCGTTGTGTTGAAGATCGCGTCGCCGATTCTGGCGGCGGGGGTAGCGGTGGGGTTGGTCATCAGCTTCTTGCAGTCGGTCACGAGTATCCAGGATCAGACGCTGACATTTGTGCCGAAAATCAGCGTGATGATCATCGTGGCGGCGGTGTTGATCCCCTGGATCACCGCGAAGCTGGTGGATCATGCGACCGAGTTGCTCAGTCTTAAGCCTTAGGGGACGTGTGGTTGGGTTCGAGGCTATTTTGGGGTACGCGGTGCCGTTCTCGCTGGTGTTGAGCCGGGTGGTCGGCATTGTTTTCTTTGCGCCGCTCTTGAGCATGGCGACCCTTCCCATGCGAGTGAGGGCCTTGCTCGCGTTCATTCTCGCGTTGACGATCTATCCGATCGTGCCGATGGGCGGGGAGTTCTCGCTCGAGTTGGATTTGTGGACCTTGCTGCCGGTGATGTTTGCCGAGCTGCTCGTGGGCGCGGCCCTCGGCATGCTCGCGTCGGTGCCGATGCTGGCGATGGAGATGGCCGGGCAGATGGTGGGCCATCAGATGGGGCTCGGCTTGGCCCGCTCGTTCAACCCGGCGTTTGAATCGCAGATGGATGTCGCGGGGCAGATGCTGTTCATGATGGCCGCGGGCGTGTTTCTGTCTGTCGGCGGGCTCGAGGTTCTGTTCATGGCGCTGGTGCGGACCTTTGAGACCATGCCCCCGGGCACGCTCATCTCGGCGGGGGCGACACTCGAGACTTACTTGGCCCTGGCGACGTCGGGGCTTGATCTGGCATTGCGGGTTGCCGCGCCGGTGCTGGGCACGCTGGTGCTGATTCTGATCGCGATGGGCTTCTTGATGAAGACTATGCCGCAGATCAACATTCTGAGCTTTGGCTTTGCGGTCAAGATCGTCTGCGGGATCGCGATTCTGACCTGGAGCATCTTCGCGATCGAGGAGGCGTTCGGCGAAGAGCTGCAAGACGCGCTGGAGACGATCATGCAATGGGCGGCTTCGGGCGGGGGCACGCGAACGCCCGCGGTGGAAGGGGGCGTCCATGGCCGGTGATGACATGGGCGAGAGGTCCGAAGCCGCGACGCCGCGCAAGATCAGCAAGTCGCGTCAGCGCGGGCAGGTAGCCAAGAGCCAAGATCTGTCGGCGGCGGTCGGGCTGGCGGCGGCGGTGGTACTCCTTGCGATCTTCGGGGCGTCTTTGCTCCGGCACTTTGCGATGGTGCTCACGCGGGTTTGGCAGGGACAGACGCCGGGCGATGTGCTCTCGATGGATGGCATCATCGGGGCGAGCCGGTGGGTCGGGGGCACGACCGTACTGGCGGTGCTGCCGATCTTTGGGCTGGTGTTCCTGATCGCCTATCTGACCAACGTGCTCCAGGTCGGCTGGCTCTTGACGCTGGAGCCGGTCAAGCCGAAGCTGAACAAGGTGAGTCCGGTCGCCGGGCTGAAGCGGCTGTTGAGTCTGCGGAGCCTGATGAAGGGCTTGGTGAACGGGTTGAAGCTCCTGGTCGTGGGCGGCATCGCGACCCTGGTGCTCTGGCGGTCGATCCCGAAGCTCACGGCCTTGCCTCGGCTCAACGCCGAGCTCGCGTTGCTTGCGATCGGCAAGCTCGCGGTTGAGCTTGCGCTTTGGCTTTTGCTTGTGCTGTTGGTGCTGGCGGTTGTTGATTTCTTGTATCAGCGTTGGCAGCACAAGAAGGACCTCAAGATGACCAAACACGAGGTCAAGGACGAGCGGCGGAGCATGGAGGGTGATCCGCAGGTCAAGAAGCAGCGGATGAAGATGGCGATGGAGGTGGCGACCCAGCGGATCCAGAGCGCGGTGCCCGATGCGGATGTCGTTGTGGCCAACCCGACGCACTTTTCGGTGGCCTTGAAGTATGACTCGGACTCGATGGGCGCGCCGCGATTGGTCGCCAAGGGCGCCGATCTGCTCGCGTATCGGATTCGCCAGGTGGCGATTGCCAACGCGGTGCCGATCGTGGAGCGGCCGCCTTTGGCGCGGGCGATCTACTGGGGCGTCGAGGTGGGGCATGAGATCCCGCCGCATTTGTACGAGGCGGTCGCGGAGTTGTTGGCGTACGTGTATCAGACCGAGAAGTCCGCCGCTTGAGGGCGCGCGACGGAGGAGTGATTCGAGCGGATGGCGGTGAACGGAAAGCGCGAGTTCGGCATGCCCTCATGGGTCCTTGGGATGCACAAGCATCGCGGGCTGATCGTCCCGCTTTCGTTTGTGATGCTCATGGTGGTGCTGCTGGTGCCCTTGCCGCCGGCGGCGCTGGACATGTTGATCGCGGTGAACATTTCGCTTGCGGTGGTGATCCTGCTGACGACGCTCTACATGGAAAAACCGCTGGATTTCAGCGTGTTTCCATCGCTCTTGCTCGCGACGACGCTGCTCCGACTGGTGTTGAACGTTGCGTCGACGCGGTTGATCCTGACCGCCGACGCGGAAACGCCCGAGGAAGCCGCGGGCGTGGCGGGCGAGGTCATCCAGGCGTTTGGCAACTTCGTTGCGGGCGATAGCCTCTTCGTGGGCGTGGTGCTGTTCTTGATCCTGGTGATCGTGCAGTTCATGGTTGTAACCAAGGGTGCGGGCCGGATCAGTGAGGTCGCCGCTCGGTTTACGTTGGACGCGATGCCCGGCAAGCAGATGGCGATCGACTCGGATCTGAATGCCGGGATTCTCAACGAGCAGGAGGCCAAGGCTCGGCGAGAGGAGATTGCTCGCGAGGCGGACTTCTTCGGCGCGATGGATGGTGCGAGCAAGTTTGTCCGCGGCGATGCGATGGCGGGCATCATCATCACCGCGATCAACATCGTGGGCGGCTTTGCGATCGGCATCATCGAACGTGGCTGGCCCATGCTCCAGACCGCCGAGACCTTCACCAAGCTGACGATCGGTGACGGGCTGACGGCACAGATCCCCTCGCTCATTATCTCGATCGCGAGTGCGTTGATCGTGACGCGATCGGGCTCCAAGGACGAGTTGGGCAAGGAGCTGACCGATCAGCTCACAAGCCAGCCGAAGGGATTGATGATTTGTGCGGGATTCCTGGGGTTGTTGGCCTTGTCGCCCCTGCCCACGGTGCCCCTGCTCGCGACGGCGGTGGGGATCGCGGTGATGAGCTTGTCACTGATCCGGGCGGATCGAGACAAGACTCACAAGGCGCAGATCGAATCAGAGCCCGAGGCTCTCGACGGCCCGCCCGAGCCGCCGATCGAGTCGGTGCTCAAGGTGGACACGCTGGAGTTGGAGATCGGCTACGGCTTGGTCGGGCTTGTGGATCGCGGGCAGGGCGGGGACTTGCTCGATCGCGTCAACGCGGCGCGGCGTCAGCTCGCGGGCGAGCTGGGGTTGGTCATGCCGCCGGTGCGGATTCGCGACAACGTGCAGCTGCAGCCCGATGACTACCGGATTAAGATCCGGGGCGTGCCGGTGGCAGAGGGAGTGGTGCGTCCGGCGCAGTTGCTGGCGATGGACTCGGGGCTTGCCTCGGGCGTGCTCGAAGGCGAGCAAACTATCGAGCCCGCGTTTGGTCTCGAAGCGTGGTGGATCGCTCCGGCGATGCGCCAGCGTGCAGAAGCAATGAACTACACGGTGGTCGAGCCGACGAGCGTGATGACCACGCATCTGAGCGAGTTGGTACGCGATCACGCCCACGAGCTTCTGACACGCGAAGAGGTCGGGAATCTGATCGAGCAGTTGAAGGAGCGGGCGCCGCGGCTGGTCGAGGAGGTCGTGCCGAGCATCGTCAAGCCGGCGGACTTGCAGCGCGTGTGTCAGGCGTTGCTCCGCGAGCGGGTCCCGACGCGGGACATGGAGACGATTCTTGAGACGATGGCGGACTATCTGCCCAAATCTCCGGATACGGATGTCGTGGTCGAGTACGTGCGCAACGCGCTGCGCCGGACCATCTGTCACCAGGTCGCCCAGCCGACCGATGATGGCAAGCTCAAGATCAGTTGTGTGGCGCTGGACCCGGCCTTTGAGGACCAGATTAACGCCCACATCGATCGCTCGGGTGGGACGACCAATGTCGCGATTCCGGCAAGATTGGCCGATCGGATGGCCTCGGCGATCGTGGAGGCGCTCCAGCCGCTGGTCGCGCGGGGGAGCACGCCCGTTGTGGTGACCTCGCCCCAGGTGCGGGCGGTGACCCGACAGTTGCTCGAG
>JAJDDL010000284.1 GCA_029260335.1 Phycisphaerales bacterium
TGTTCGATCACCTCGACTCGGCCACAACGCAAGTGCCCCACCAACGCCGCCATGTCCTCGCGCACCGGCGCGGTAAACGTCATGCGCTCGCCGGTCGCCGGGTGCGAAAACCGAAGCAACGCCGCGTGCAGAGCCTGGCGATCAATCACCGTCTCGCTGCCAGCCATAAATGCCTTGCCGCCATACATGTCATCGCCGACGATCGGAAAGCCGCGATCAGACAGGTGCACGCGGATCTGGTGCGTGCGCCCCGTCTTGAGCTCAAGCTCCACCAACGTGTACTCCGTCCGGCTGGCATCGGAAGCAAGCGACGGATCGAGCTTGTATCGCTCGCGCACCCGGCAAATCGTCACTGCTTTCTTGCCCAAATGATCGTGCCGAACGACCTGCTTCTCGCGATAGCCCTTCGCCCGATTCGGGTGCGGACCAATCGGCGCTTCGATCACCTCGCTATCCGGCTCAAACCGACCCTGCACCACTGCAAGGTATCGCTTCTCCACCGTGCGCTGAAAGAACTGCTCTCCGAGATCCCAGTGCGTCTCGTCGTGCTTGGCGAAGACAATGCAGCCGCTGGTCTTGCGATCCAAGCGATGCACAACACCCGGCCGCTTGAACGCGGTCCCGACGCTGCTCAAGGCTCCCCCGCTGTTCTCAACATGCCAGGCCAGTGCATTGAGGAGCGTGCCGCTCTGCTCGGTCTTGGCCGGGTGCACGATGATGTCGGGGCTCTTGTTGAGCACGAGCAGGTACTCGTCTTCGTGAATCACCTCGATCGGAATCTGCTGAGCGTGAATCTCCTTGCTTGGCGGCGGCGGGATCACCACCTCGACAACATCCCCCTTGCGGAGTTTCGTCGCCGAGCGGGCCGTGCGTTCATTGACCTGTGCTAAGCCATGATCGATCAGCCGCTGGATCCGGCTTCGGCTCATGAATCCGACCCGATTGGTTAGGTACTTGTCTAATCGCGTTTGCAAGTCGCGTTGGAGCCGAAACGTCAGGCGAACGCCCTCGTCTTCGCCTTCAGAGTCTTCCCACGCCTGGCGCAGCGCGGCTGCATCCACCTTGCCGCCGGGCAACAAAAGCCCGGCAATACTCGCCTCGCTCTGTTCATCTGGTTCGCGTGATGGTTCGGACACTGCTCAGGCTAGTAGCGACGAGTCAGCCGCCATCTCCGCCGGGCTGATCATCGCCGGATCCGTCCTCGCCACCAGCCTCGCCCGAGTCATTGCCGTCACCCGAGCCATCGTCGGTTTCTTCGGTCGAAGATTCTTCGCCACCGTCTTCGCCGGTCGCGTCACCATCGCCGACGCCTTCCAGCGTGGGCCCGATCTCGGCTTGGGCATCGCGGAGAAGCTGTTCGAGGTCAAGATCGCTGAAATCGGGCTCTGTTTCCTGGACAGGCGGCTCGGGCAGATCGCTATTCGAATACAGATTTGGATTCAACTCCAGATCCGCCAGCGCCTCGCGCATCTCCCCCGCGTGCTCCACCACGTCGATATACCCAAGGTCCGAGGCAAGCGTCTCCACCTTGGTGAACCACTCGGCAGCGGCATCAAGTTCGCCGCGAGTTTCGGCGACCGACGCCAAACCGAATCCCGCGCCGATGGCGTGCAATGCAAGGTCCGGCTTCTCGCTCGTGTCGTCATAGACAGTTTGGTATTGCGTCTGCGCCTGCTCTAGATAGAAAGTGCGATCGTCTTCGCTCAAGACGTCATCTTGGGAAAGCAGCGTGCCATCTGGCGACGGGACAGCGCCCAGGACGAGCCCCCGCCGAACGGCATTGAGGTATCCATCGCCGGCAGACAACCGAGCCATATGCCCGATGCCCCGGGTATCGCCGTGCTTGGTTGCCACGGCGAGAAACGCCTCGGGCGTCGGGTCGATGATGCCGACCTCGTTGAGCTCGGCGTACGCCTTATCCACGCCCGCGCGCTGCCACTTGCCGAGATACTGATTGCCCAGGTAGAGCCCCAGCACAATCAGCACGAGCCAGAGGATGCGGTTGCCCCACTTGTTCAGCCAGTTCAGGAAGTTCTGGTCATATTGCGATTCCTCGCGACCGGCGCCTTCCTTGATGTCCATCTGTCTTTCGTCCACAACTGCCTCCCAGATTGTGCAGATCGCGAAGGGGAGTATAGGAGCAAGCCTTTGCCACAACGCGTGCGGCTTTGGCTCTACAGCTCGTGAAGTCCGGGTTCACCCCAGAATCTCCAGGGGCAATCCGACTCGATAGCCCGATCACTCACGAGTCTTTGGCGGATCTGGCGGGCGAGTTCGTCGATTCCCTGGCCGCTCAATGCCGATACCCGCGCCTCGGCCGCAAAGCTCGGCTCACCCAGATCTCGACGCAAAGCCACCAGCATGGCCCGCTCAGCAAGCTCGGCCGGCGGCATCGCAGACCAATCCCCGCACGCGAGCACCAGATCGGCCCGCTCAATAACCCGATCTGCGATTGCCCGGGCTTCACACTCGACCGACGGCCCTCCATCGCGGATCCCGGGCGTATCGACATATCGCACGCTCAGCCCATCGAGATCGAGCATCACCCCCACATGGTCCCGAGTTGTCCCGGGCTCATCACTCACGATCGCCACCGCTCGCCCGGCAAACGCGTTCAAGAGCGTGCTCTTGCCGATGTTCGGCGGGCCGGCGGCGACAACCAACGGAGGCACTATCAACCGTTGACGCTCGGCATCGAGCATCGGATCAGACTCCGCTCCGGGCAATGCCCAACGCCCGGGCTGATCAAGAAGCAGGTCAATCGCCCGCGGGCTCTGCGCATGGGACAACGCCTCGAGCATCCGGGCCTCGATCAATGTCTGAGCCTCGGGAAACACTGCGCGCACGGCGGCATCCGAAACTGCACCTTGCTCAACCGATGCCACCCCGGCCTGTTCCAGCCGCGCAGTGATCGCTTCAACAACCGCCTTGCCCCCATGCGGCATGAGCTGCGCGCATCCCACGCTCGGCCGCATGACCAGGCCCCGATCAATCCCAAGCAAGTCCTGCAATGCGACCTGGCCAACCGCCATCGGCGCAAGACCAACGAGACCCAACGCGTCCTCGACGTCGTCGCCCTCGATCTGGATGATGGCGATGGCACCGCTCGAACCGCGCGGCGTCACGATGCGCCACGTCGCGCTCAATCTTCGCTCTCACTCAGCTCACGCAGGCAAGCCTCGTGAATCCCGATGAGCTGCAAATCGGGCACGACGTGCTCAATAACCTCATCGGATCGGAAGAGCAACGCCGCGTCCCCTCCGGTGGCCACAATCTGCGGATACGCCCCAAACGCCTCGGCGTACCGCTCAATGAGCCTGTGCACGCCGCCGCGAGCGAACGAGAGCACGCCGAGGGTCATCGCCTCGGGCGTGTCCTTCCCGAAGGCCTCCTCCAGGTCCTCCATCGATTCGACCGCGGGCAGAGCCGAGGTCTGCTCGTGCAACGCGCGAGCCATCATGCGGACCCCCGGCCCGATCGCCCCGCCGTGGAATGTCCCCTCACCATCGACAAAGTCGATGGTGATAGCCGTCCCGGCATCGATCACGACACAGGCCTGCTGGGCCCGCGCGAACGCTGCGAGCGCACAGAGCAGCCTGTCGTGGCCCACCGTGCGATCGTCCTTGAGACTGTGCTGGATCGGAACTTGGAGATCCTTGCCGATGGTGTAGACCACCGAGGTTCCCCCCTCGCGAAGCCCGGCCGCAATCGCATCGCTCGCCGGGGCGTTTACGGTCGAGAGCACAATCGCCCGGGCCTCGCTCTGGGCCATAACCGACAGGCTGCGCTGGACGATCGCCTCGGTATCCCCCACCTCGAGCGAAACCGGGTCTGTGAGGTCGCCGCCCACGAAACTCCCGACACGCGCCCGGCTATTGCCGACCGAGATCACGACAAGGTCCAGACCCGGGCGGTCCGTCGGCTGCTTTGAGATCGTCGGGTCCATCATGGACCAAGGGTACGAACGTGGGCGTACGCTTGGCGAACTTTGACACACTGCGAACTCGACAAGTCCATCCAACGCGTCAAGGTCGGCGACATGGCCTTCCCGCTCGGGGTCTATCCCATCGAGACCGCAGAGGCTCGCCAGGGGTATTCCGTTGAGTTCGAGGCCGCCGACGCTGGCTCGGGCGGCGAATGGGAGGAATGGCCCGATCGGTACGTGTTCGAGGCGATCATCACCGCCGAGCGATTGAAGCCACTGTGCCGGGCCCTGTTCAACCACCTGCCCCTGCGGGTCTACCCGATCGTGGACGTGATCGGACACGACGCCTTTCGCGAGATCGACCCCTATATCGCATACGACCTCGTCGGGCTCGATCGCTTCCTGGAATCCGTCGCTCGCTACCGGGACTTCCTCTATGAGGACGGGCTTTGCGGCTTCGGGGCCATGTGCGACGAGCCATTTGCATATTTCTTTTTGGACGAGCACAAGGTCATCACCGTCCGGGTGCAGCCGGACCAGCGCGAAGCGATCGAGAAGATCTTCCAGGCATTTGATCTGCCCCAAATCGCAGAGCCCGCCGGCGCCGACGCCGCGGCCCATGAACATCGGGGGGTTTTGTTCGCTCCGGAGGATCGACCCGAGTTGTTGATCGCCGAGGAGATCATCGAGCGGTTGTGCGAGGAGTGGCAACTCACCTTGAACATCGACATGGACGCGAACGTCGATGAAGAAGGAACGGACCTGGGCGTCAGCCGCTGGCGATGCCTCGTGCGAGCGTTCTCAGAGTCGGATCTGGCGAAATATGTGGAACTTCTGTGCCACGCATCGAGTTTTCGCCGAGCCGAGGATCTTGCTATTGGCACAAGCTCGGACGTCCTTGTCCGACTTGAGACCGCTTTTGATGACCTGACACTGGTCTCTGCGGATCGCTTAACCGAGGCTCAAGAACAGGAGTTGCTCGAACGGCTTCGAGAGCAAGGCGAATCGCCCGGGAAACCCCCAGAAACGCCGGTCGATGGGCACGTGATTGTGGCGCGTGTCCTGGGTTCGGGGTGAAACTCCACTTGGCGTTACGAGCAATCCCGCGAAGTTGCCGAGCCTTGAGAAACCCATGGAACTGCCCCGCGTCAGTCAGGGAATAGGTGCAAAGTCGGGCGAATGAAACAACCCTGTTCGCCAACTGCATGGCCAGAACCTGTTTGCGTTCCGGGGCTAAGGGGA
>JAJDDL010000285.1 GCA_029260335.1 Phycisphaerales bacterium
ACGGATCAGGCCAACCTGCTGGTGGAAGAGCTCGACGTCCGGGCGATTGTGCATCTGGTGGCAAGCGACCCAAACGTCATGGTCACGCGCCTGCACAATCGGGCGATCAAAGAGGGCAGGCCCGACGATGCCCACGAGGACGTGATCCGCCGGCGATTGCAGGTCTACGCCGATGAAACCCGCCCGGTGCTTGCCTGCTATCCGGCTGATCTGATCCACGAGGTCGACGCGCTGCGCTCACCCCTGGAAGTCCTGCGTGACGTCACGTCGGCGATCATCCCCGCGGTCCTCAGCCAGAAGAAGACCGCTGTCAAGGCCTGACACCCCAGGGGAATCAATAGGTTCTTCAGCCGCAATCAGGCCTGTTGGGGTCTCCGGCTTCAAGTCCCGGGCAACTCCGATGAGCCAACTCGCTATCGTGTCTCGATGCGACGCGCCTTCACGCTCATCGAACTGCTCGTGGTCATCGCGATTATCGCGATCCTCATCGCGATCCTGCTGCCGTCACTCGCCAGCGCCAGGTTCAACGCCAAGACGCTCACGTGCACGAGTCGGCTCAAACAACTCGGTGTCGGCGTCGAGCTCTACTTCCACGACTATGACCGCACGCTCCCCCAAGCCACCGGCCCTGGGTTCGATGGGAGCGAGGTGATCATCGGATCGCTCTACGGCGGCAAGAAAGGCCAGCTGCCATTCTTCGGGATCAACGAGATCGGTGCAGAGCGCCGGCCGTTGAATGCGTATGTGATAGACCGAGCCGTGCCGAGCGACACGATCGAGATTGTCTATGAACTCGACGCATTCCGATCGCCCTTGGATCTGGGTTCGAGAAACACGGGCGTGCCGATCGACGGCTTGGATGAAACCGACTCGATGTACGACCTGGTCGGGTCGAGCTACACGCTCAATGACCATGCGCCCGACCTGGACCCGACCGAGGACACCTGGTCCACGCTCGTCCCCCCGGACGGCGGACGCATGCCGGAGGTCATCGACACCACCAAGACCGTCGCGATCGCGACCCACACCATCTACAACTTCGACGACGACTCCGATCGCCAGATGCTCTGGTGGGGCGCGAACGAGATCCGAGCCAACGTGCTGTTCTTGGATCTGCACGCACAGTCGGCGCTGCCTGTCCCCGAAGAGCGGGGCGAGGACGCTCACGTGAGCGAGGGCTACTCGTTCCTGCCGCGTGCCGATTGGGTCGAGCGGTATCCCTGGGATTGAGTGCGTCGTGAATGGAGCGGATCGCACTCTCGCTCAACTGCTCCCGTTGCCGCGTACCGACGCGCTCTTGAGATTGAACTTCAGCGTCTGGAATGCCCCACGGTTGGGGTTGGCAGGCGAAACAACCCAGCCCCAGAATCCCGGTGCGTTGCTTGCGCTGAACGACTGCACGGTTGTCGGCGGGAAGAAATGGAACGTGAAGGGGACGACGCTGTCCAGCTCATCGTGGGTGCCGAAGAACTTCTGGGGCCGGCTCATGAAGTTGCGAGCCATGCGGCTGCCCCCGGCCTCGCGCATCCGTGTGATGTCCACCGGGATCCAGGTCACCGTCCCGTCTCGCTCGTCGTAGAGTGCAAACTCCACCCAGGCGCGCAGTTCCTTGTCGGCGTTGCCCTTGAGGATGACAATGTCGTCTTCCTCATCATCCTCATACCCGTAGCCGCACACGATTCGTGCCGGCAAGCCGGCTTCCCGATACACCGCGCAGAGCAGCATCGCGACATCGAAAGGCGATCCCCGCTTGCGCCGAGCGGTAATCACCGGCGGCTGGAGCTGCACGCCCTCGATGAGCCCGGCACCACGCGTGCCAAACGCGAGCCCCTGGCCTGATATCTGCACGTGCTGAATGAAATTGCCCGCGAGCCACTGGGCGAGCGCGGCTGGCTTCACCGACTTGGGATCATTGCCGCCATTCCATTTCTTGATCAGGTCTTGGATGGGCGCCATGTCATACGGGCCCTGCAAAGGGTCATAGTCCATGTATGGAATCTGCTCGAACGTGCTCTGCAGCACGACAGGCAAATCCTTCAGAGGCCACTCGACCTCCATTGCCTCTTGCTCGTGGAAGACGGTCTCGTAGCTCGTCGCGGTCATCGACGCTTGCAGCTGCATCTCGCGTGCAACAATCTTGTTGCCCTTAGGAGCCTCGACGATCCAGATGCCGTAGTTCGCCCCGGCGGGGAAGTTCTTCTCCATCCGCAACTTTGCGTTCGCGTCGCGATCGTCAAACTCGACGGTGCCGGAAGTCTTCAAAGTCTTGTGGCTTGCGCTCTCCATCGCCATGGGGAAGACGATGATCGCCTGGCTGATGTTCCAGCGGTCGATCTCCAGATCCTGCTTCGGCCCCCGCTGGCGGCTGTTGTCCCACGCGGCGATCGTCACGTCCACGTCCAAGATCCGTGTTTTCGCGTTTTTTTGCTCGAGATATCGCGTGTTTGGCTGCCCCGCACGCTGAGCGGATGCGCAACTGGCCAACACAATCATCGAGAACAAACCAACCAGGACGTGACGCGAGCGGGTGGTGGGCATTTGATTCTCCTGCCAGGAGGATAGGTGGGCGCGCGGGCGTCGCCCGAACCCCCATCTCCTCCTCTATTCGACGCCCCCGCCCCCCGGGGGTTCCGCCGGGTTTCATAATCGGCCCTGAGAGGCCTAGGAGCAGCGCGTGAGCGACACAAGACTTGAGAAGGACTCGATGGGCGAGATGCAGGTCCCCGCGGACGTGCTGTATGGCGCAAGCACGCAACGAGCCGTGCTCAACTTCCCTGTGTCGGGCAGGCCTACGCCGATGCCGGTCATCCGGGCCTTTGCGATCCTCAAGAGTGCGTGTGCCAAGGTCAACCATGATGTGGGCGATCTCGATGCAGAGCGCGCGAAGCTGATCCAAGACGCCTGCCAGCGCATCGCCGATGGCATGACCGAGAAGGGCGGGCTCGAACGCCACTTCCCTGTCGATGTGTTCCAGACCGGGAGCGGCACGAGCACCAACATGAACGTCAACGAGGTCGTTGCAAACCTCGTTTGTTTGGCGCAAGGCGAGGCCATCGGCTCTTCCAAGAACCAGGCCTATCTCGACGCCGGTGGCGTGCATCCCAACAACCACGTCAACATGGGCCAGAGCTCCAACGACACCTTCCCGACCGCGATACACCTCGCCTGCGCGCTCGCGCTCAGGGAAGAACTTGCACCAGCGCTTGCGAAGCTGGAAGCCAAGCTGAGCGAACTCGCAACTCGCTTCGATGCCATCGTCAAGATCGGCAGGACCCACCTCCAGGACGCCACGCCCATCCGCCTGGGCCAGGAGTTCAGCGGCTACGCGAGCCAGATCGCCCACGCCCGCGATCGCGTCGACCGCGCCTTATCACAACTCGCCGAGCTCGCCTTGGGAGGCACCGCCGTCGGCACCGGGCTCAACACCCGCCCGAGCTTCGGTGCCCGGGTCGCCCAAGAACTCAGCACGCGCACGGGCCTGACCCTTCGCGAAGCCGACAACCACTTTGAGGCTCAGCACGCCAAGGACGCGATCATCGAGACCTCTGCGCACCTGCGCACGATCGGCGTCAGCCTCTCCAAGATCGCAAACGACATCCGTTGGATGGGCTCGGGCCCGCGATGCGGCATTGGCGAGCTGCGGATCCCCGCCGTGCAACCCGGCAGCTCGATCATGCCCGGCAAAGTCAACCCGGTGATATGCGAGGCGGCAATCATGGTCAGTTGTCGGGTCGTGGGCAACGACGCCGCGGTCGCCACAGCCGGCCTGGGCGGGGTGGGCAGCATCCTCGACCTCGCCGTCGCGATGCCGGTGATGGCAGAAGGCGTGCTCGATTCGATCCAACTGCTCACGGGCGCGAGCCACATGTTCGTCGACAACCTCTTGAACGGCCTCGAGGCCGACGCGGATCGTTGCGCAGGGCTGATCGAGGGCTCGCTCGCGATGGTGACAAGCCTCGTGCCGGTGATCGGCTATGACCTCAGCGCCAAGATCGCGTATCAGGCGTTCGACGAGGGCAAGACGGTGCGCGAGATTCTCAACGAGTCAGAGATCAAGACGATCGAGGGCGAGCCGTTGACCAAGGCGATGATCGATGAGATGTTGGATCCGCGGTCGATGACCGAGCCAAGGGAGTGACGCCCGATCGCCTTAGCCGATGGTAATCCAAGCCTTGAAGATAGAGGTCTCGGGCTCGCTCTTGCCCCACTTGATCTTGGAACGCGAGAGTGTGAATGGCGTGTTGACCGACTCGAACTTCTCGATCGTGCACTTGATTGCGACACTGTTCGCATCGATGCCCTCAGAGCTTGCTTCTTCGAGGATGGTATCGGTTAACGACTGCTCATAGTCTGTGAACAACTCGCTTCGAATCTCATC
The DNA here is from genome assembly GCA_029260335.1 of Phycisphaerales bacterium. Classification (GTDB taxonomy): domain Bacteria; phylum Planctomycetota; class Phycisphaerae; order Phycisphaerales; family UBA1924; genus S146-42. The sequence goes on from JAJDDL010000285.1 coordinate 4,379, forward strand.
CATGAGCTGCTGATGTCCTTCATCGGTGAAGCGGACGGTCAGGTCCTTGCCCGCGGCGTAGTCTGCCCAGGTGCCGGAGACGAGTTCCAGATCGCTCTGACGCTTATGCTCTGTGACCGTTCCGTCCTCGTTGACATAGCGATACTCAAATGTCAACACGATGGTCTCGCCGCGCCGTCCGAGCCGGATCCGGTCGTACTCGCCCTTGTTGGAATCCGGCAGGTACGTGTCGACATCCGAATCCGAGAACGTGTCTCCATCGGAGTATCGAAAGACCCAACTGCTCTCCCAGCGTTTGCTCGAGATCGTGTAGTTGATGCCATCCACACTCATGTACTCTTCGTCGTAAGACTCGGTCGTCTCTTCGACCTCGATCCACCCCGAGTCCCCGCCGCCGAGTTGCCCACAGCCCACCAAGAACGCAAGGGCAGCCACGACCGAAGATTGAATCCACCTCATCCATACACCTCTTGAGATGTCGAAGGCTACGAGGTATTGCCCATGAATACAAGTGCCCCACCAGCTTCGGGTTGACTGGATCGCAAGCAGATGAGCGAACTCATTTTCGTGGCGGGGTGAGTTGTCAGATGGAAGCCAACGGCAGTTTCCGGCGGGCACCAGTTTCACTCGAAACTCAGGCTCGGGCGAGCAATCCCGCGAGCCGATCCAGATCGACATTGCCGCCCGAGAGGATCACCCCAACCCGGGACCCCGCGATCTCGTCGGTCCGCTCGCTCGCAACCTTCGCAAGTCCCGCAAGCCCGAGCCCGCCGGTCGGTTCCAGAACCAGCTTCAGCGATCCCATCACATCGCGCATCGCCTCAACCAGCGCAGAATCCGACACACTCATCATCTCATCGACATGCTGCAACACCATGGGGAATGTGTAACGCCCCAG
>JAJDDL010000286.1 GCA_029260335.1 Phycisphaerales bacterium
CCCTCGCCGGGCCAGGACTCATCGAGTTGGCAGGCCAGGCGGTTGGCCTGCCCTTCGAGCTGAGGTTCTGCGACGATATAGAGCGTTGCCATGGTTGGACCCTCGCGGCGACTCGCACGCCCCGAGATATCGGGCTCACCAGAGGGCCACTCAAGCCCAACAAAGCATCTTCTGCGAGGTTGGGTGAGGAAAACGCCGCGGCTGTGAGCTAGCGGGCTTTGCGCAGGAGTTTTTGGGTATCCAGCTTGATGACCTGGCCGTTGTCGAGTTGCTTGGCGATCTCCGGATCTTCCCTGAGTTTGGCGATCGTGCCGCCCTTGAGTTCGATCACGTATTGGTTGGGGAACCTGCTTGAATACTTCTTGAGGCGTTCTGCGTAGAGGTCGCGCTGGCGACGGGGGTCGATGGGCTCGGGCTCATCCACGCGTCGCGGCTCTTCGACGGGCATGTTGTAGGACGCGGTGATTCGCATCTTCTGGTCGAGGAAAATGATGTCGATATCCGTCAGGCAATCGCGCATGACGAACTCGTGGATCTGGACCTTGTGGCGCGGGAAGACGAAGAGCATGCCGCCGTCTTCTGCGATCTCCTTGCGATCGCTGAGACCCTTGAATCGGGTGATGTCGTTGGAGACGACCTCGAGACGGAACTCCTTGCCCCCCACCATGACCCGCTCGATCGGATGACCGGCCTCGCTGATCTCGGGCTTGTCCTTCTCGTCCTGCTTGGGTGGGACAACGCCCGTGCCCGTTTCTTGCTGAGCCACGGCCAGGTAGGTGATTAACCCGGCGCAGAGCACCAGAAGGGCTGCGAACAGGGTTAGTTTGCGAGGATCCATTGCTCGTCTCCGGGGCGAAAAACTACTTGTTCCTGGGGCATCTTATGGAGTTTAAACCGGCGAAGGAACTCCTGGGCTGACATCGACGCCAGAGGGCCCATGCCGCACCAGGATCCGATGAGCCCCACGATCTTCTCCGGAGGGGCCCCGAGGGTTCGGTAATGGGTCAATCGGGTGTCGCCGTGGCGCTTTGCCAGCCGTCGACCATCCTCGCCAACAACCATCGAGAGGTGGGTGTACGTGGGCTCTGGGGCGAGTTGCAGGGCCCGACGGAGCAGAATCTGGCGGGCGGTGGAATCGAGCAGATCGTCACCTCGCACGATCTGGGTGACGCCCTGCAGGGCATCATCAACGACCACCGCGAGTTGGTACGCGGGCTCACCCCGCTTGGTCCAGACGACGAAATCGCCCACGGTTTGAGAGGGATCCGAGGTCTGTATGCCGAGGAGTCGGTCTTCGAATGCAATATCTGCGGGGTCAACGACGAAACGCCAGCCGCTGGAGCGAGGCTCGAAACTCTCGGGACGATGCGTCGGGCGCAGGCTGGGAGGGAATCTGGTCTCGTGCACACCTTGTTGCGGAGCCGAAGCCGCGGCCTCGATCTCCGATCGTGTGAGATCGCAAGGAAAAACCAGAGAGCGTTCGGCGAGTCGTTCCATGGCCTGGGAATAGGCCGCCAGGTCCTCGCTTTGAATGATCGGGCCCTCGTCCCAATCGAGCCCGAGCCATGCCAGGATGTCGATGGTCTGCTCGATAACACCCGGCTTGACCCTGGGCGAATCGAGGTCCTCGATCCGCAGGACGATGCGCCAGCCGGACTGGCGGGCCAAGGCCCAGTTGACGATGAAGGTGCGCGCGTTGCCCAGGTGCAGCGCACCGGTCGGTGAGGGTGCCAGACGGGTCGTCTGGATCGGGTTGGCTGGCGGATCACCCATGGGCAGACGGGACGATACACTCCCCGCTTCGACTGGCCCGCCCCGGCGGGCAGCGTCATTCGTCGAAAGGAGGCACGAAATGGCGACCAAGCTCACCGAGAACCAGATCGCGACATCGCTGGCGGACCTGCCCGAGTGGGCGGAAGTCGGCGGCACGCTTCAGCGGACGTTCGACTTTGCCGATTTCGTAGAGTCCATGATCTTCGTCAACAAGGTTGCCGAGGTGGCCGAGGCCGATCAGCATCATCCGGACATATTGATCCGGTATAACCGCGTGACTCTCACGCTCTCCACGCACGACGCCGGCGGGATAACCGAGAAGGACTTTGCGCTGGCCTCGACCGCCGATTCCTTTGTCTGAGTGAAAGCAGGCTTATGCGCACGCGAATGGACTCGCGCCCGATTGCCGCTATTTTGTTCACGGTGCTGCTCGCGGTCGGATTTGCGACCGAGACCGATCAGTTCAGCGTTCCCAAGGGCCAGCGGATGGCCGACCTGGGCCCCTACTTCACACGAATTGTCTACGACAATCTGGAGTCGACGCGCAGGCACCTGAATGAAGGCATCCAGGAGAGCCTGGAGTCGAATCCATCGCAGGCCGACTGGTGGCGTTCGCCGTCGGTCGCCGCGCGTGTCATGCGCAGACAGTTCCCGCAGGCGCAGTTGCTGATCGAGGGGCTGGAATCCAAGCTCTACTCTCGGCGGTTCTTGATGCAATACCCGGGCCAGCTCTGTGCCTACAAGGACCACGCGACGATCTTTTCGAAGCGTTCGCTGCTCGATCCGGGAGTGCCTTTCACGTGGCACATCTCGAGCACGATGCGGATTGGCGATGTGTATCTTGGCACCGACAAGATCGGGCACTTCTTTGACAAGGGATCGATCCTGGTCGATCACTACTTCAAAGAGCGTGGCGCGGGATTGTCTCCCGAGGAAGCCGAGGCCAGCGCGGTCGGGCTCGGGACGGGCGACAGCATCATCCTCGGCGAGGACGCGGTGCTCGGCTCATGGTCCAGCGGTGTATATGCCAACGCCGACCTCGCGTGCGATTTGAGCGGGATGCTGTTTTTCAAGAACCTGACGCTTGAGATCACGGTTGGCGAACAGACGTGGCCTCCGATGCTTGTGCTGGAAGATGGCTTCTGGGAGATCAGCGAGCACGTGCGGCGGGACTCGGACTTCTTCACGCGATTCATCACCGATCACTTCGATGAGGCGCTGAATCCGAGCAAGTTCCGGTGGGGCCTGAAGGACGACGTGCGGAAAGCCGTGGCCAAGCGTGGACCGGACATCCTCGATTGGTATTGCGACCCGAACGGATCTTGGCGTTCTCGCGCGAGCTTTGAGGATCAGCTTCGCGAGTTGCAGACGTTCTTTGGACGCGAGTATGGGCATTCGCTGGATTGGGATGAACTGGTGCTGATCTCGCGTTCGGCGTTCCCCGACGAAGCCGAGGATGACCCGTTCATGCTCTTACGCGAGGGTGATCGCGATGGCCTGGTCGCCTCGCTCGATGCAGATCCGTCTGTGATCGCCAGCACCGGGCGGCAGGGCGAAACGCTCTTGCACTTGGCGACGCGCGATGCGTCGCTTGTGGAGTTGCTGCTTGCGAGGGACGCCGATCCGAGGGCGAAGGATGCGTCAGGCCGGACAGCGATGCATTGGGCGACGCGATATGGCGATCGGCGGTCAATTGAGCTGTTGCTCGACGCGGGGGCTGATCCGGGTGCAGTGGACAACAAGGGGCGGACGGCGTTGCACGATGCCGCGGGCGGGGGCAATGAGGAAGCCGCCAGAATCCTGGCGCGGGCGAGCGGCTCGATCGATCCAAAGGACCGTTCGGGTTTGACACCGTTGCAGGTCGCCGCTCGCGAGGGCGAAACGGGGACATTGGAGTTGCTTGCGGATCTTGGCGCGGATGTGAATGGACGTGACAGCTTCGGATGGACCGCATGTCATCACGCGGCTTCGGGCGGCTGGGCTCGCGCGGTGAGCGTGCTTGCAGAGGCGGGTGCAGAGATTAACGCGGCGGATCCGGATGGCACGCGGGCGGCGCACCTGGCGGCACGGGCGGCGATGCCGACGACGCTTTCGGTCATCGGCGAGCTTGGTGGGGATCTGCTGAGTCCAAACAATCTCGGCGCAACGCCTCTGCACGAGGCGGCCCAGGCCGGGGACGCGGGGATCGTGGAGCAGCTTGTGCGAGCGGGTGCTTCGCTTGAAGGTCGCAATATCGCGGGCAAGACGCCCGGCGAGGTCGCCCGATCGTTTGATCATCACGATGCGTCGAACGTGCTTCGCCTGGCGAACCTGGGCGAACTTGATCTGCTCGACACTATTCGGAGGTTCGGCAAATGACTTCCGAACGCAGAGTCCAACTCGGTTCACTTCTCGTGATCGCACTCGGAGCTTGCATGCTCGGGGGCTGCGCATCGAACCCGATCAACAACTGGCAAGAAGCACTGGAAACGCACGTCATCGATCGCGGGCAGGGTGATATGAACTCGGTGCGAGCCGCGTCTGCCGATGGTGATCGATTCGATTTCGTGGATCGGCGGGCGAAGCTCCGGGAGATGTTCCCTTCGAATCGGCGGGACGTGCATGCGGTTGTCTTGGGACGCACCGCGTCGCAAGGCCAATCGTGGAGCGTCTTTCTGTTGGGCGTCGTCCATTACTCGGGTGTGCTCGATCGGTTTCCGTTAAACGCCAAGGACGTGGATGACATCCGGCTTGCGGTTGCGCGCGTTGAAGGCGACAAGCTCGCGTGGGTGGTGAGTGAGCCGGATGACGAGAGTCTTGCGTTGTACTTAGGTGCGCAGGATGGCGATGCCCCGGCCTTCCCGACCGAAGGCGATCGGATCTCATTTGAGGTGGATGGCGCGACGATTCGCGCGGTGGACGAGAACTCAGGGGCGAGTTGGTCTTTGAGCTTGGGTCAATAGGAAGCGCAACGATACGGATCGCGCGAGCGGTTTCCTTGCTTGCGCTTCGTGTTGGAGCGTGCGGTTTTCTCGGCAGCGATTGCTGGCTTACTTCAGCTCGACCGACCAGTACGCATCGTCGAGGAATGCCTTCCACGACGAGTATCGCTTGTCGTTCATACGCATGGACAGCAACGGGTTGCGCTTGGGCCTGACCGGCTTTCGGATGAGCTTCATGCTTGCCTGCTCGGGCGTGCGGCCGCCCTTGCGTGCGTTGCACCGGATGCACGCGCACACGAGATTGGTCCAGGAGTCCTCGCCGCCGCGGATGCGGGGCTTGACGTGGTCGATGCTGAGCTCGGCGGTGCCGAAGTGCTTGCCGCAGTACTGGCAGATGTTGCGATCGCGGGCGAACAGGTTGCGGCGGTTGAGCTTGACCTCTTGGCGCGGCAATCGGTCGTAGCCGAGCAAACGGATGATCCTCGGCACCGGGATCTCCAGGCTCACGGTGCGGACCCAGTCGTACTCTTCGCGCGGGAACAGCTCGCGGAGTTCTGCGATCTCCGTCCAGCTCTCGAAATCGAAGTTCAGGTACTGGCCGTCTTGGACATCGATGACCTCGGCGACCTCACGGGCGAGCAGACAGAAAGCCCGACGTGCGGTGACCACTCGCACGGCCATGTAGCCGCGATTGAGCACCAGAACCTTCGCGTTGAGGCCTTGCCAGAGTGCGGCGGCCAGATCGGCCTGCCCGTTCTCGGTTCCTAAAAACCCGTCCTGTCGCTTCGTCCAGCTCATGTCCATGCTCGATCAACCGGGCCGACTCCTCAATAAATCGGCTGAATTCCTACCCACATATACACCATCAAGGGTAGCTCCGAGGCATCTGTTTGCAAAATTGATGGGTGGGCGGGGAGGCAATACCCGCCAAACCTCGCCCAATCCGCAACTGTTTGTGGGAAATCGGGCGTGGGGTGCGATCGCTTGCGTAGGGGGCTCTTCAGTGCCGAAAAAGGCGAATACCGGTGGTATACACCGACACGTCCCGGTCATTGCACAGGTCAAAGGTATCGCTGTCGCGCTTGGAACCGCCCGGATGGACGATGAGTTTCACGCCTGAATCAACGAGCAGTTCCGGTCCGTCCGAGAATGGGAAGAAGGCGTCGCTGACCGCGATCGCTCCTGAGGCGAGGTCACCGGCTTTCTCGATCGCGACTCGGCAGGCGTTGACGCGATCCATCTGGCCCGCCCCGCCGCCGAAGAGTCGGACGCCTTTGCCATCGACGCCGCCGATGGCGATGGCGTTGGAGGTCAGCGCCCTGGCGCAGGTTTCAAGAAACGCCGCGGCGTGGAGCCGGTCGTTGTCGACCGCCGGTCCGGCTTGGTGGATCCAGGTTGCTGTATCGCTGACGTGCGCGTCGCGTTGCTGGGCGAGCATGCCGCCACGGACGGTGCGGTAGGTCCATCCCTCGGCGGGCTCGGCGATGGGCCCGACTTCCAAGAGCCGCACGTTCTTCCATCGGGTCTGAAGTCGCTCGAGCGCTGCAGGCTCGAACGCCGGGGCGATCACGACTTCGAAGAACGTGCCCTCGGCGCAGATGCGCTCGGCGGCGGGTTCGTCGATTCTGGTGTTGGTCGCGAGGATGCCGCCGAAGGCCGCAAGCGGATCGCCCGCGATGGCAAGATCGACCGCATCGCGCAGACTCGGAGCGACCGCCGCTCCGCAGGGATTCGTGTGCTTGATGACACAGGCGCCCGCAGACTCATTGGCGTGGGCCGAACGCAGCGCGATGGCGAGCCCGAGCGCGGCGTCGGCGTCGAGGATGTTGTTGTAGCACAGTTGTTTGCCGTGCAGTTGGCGGGCTTCGACGATGGAGGGCGATT